>NZ_JAKUFX010000002.1:0-136722 GCF_022663635.1 Bacillus cereus group sp. BfR-BA-01356
TACTGACTGAAAAAGAATCTAGCTTTTCTCCTTCACCATTCAAAAAGCAAACTTTCATATCAAACGAACTTACATCTAGACCAACAAATAATCTCACGTAAGAGACCTCCTTTCGATTTAGAATCATTGCTTGGACGTCTCGAGATATCTCTAGTGTGTACGCCGACCAACAACCTCGTGTATAAGAGCTAGTCCTGAATCGAAAGCCGCCCTAGAGCTACTAACATCTAGGTTCGAGGATCAGGCTGCTCAGCCTGCGAGTAGGGAGCCCCGCGCGTTCACTGAGAAACACTCTTTTCGTGTGGTAAATCCACAGGGGAATGCAGAATTGTCCCAAATGATCCTAAGACCATTATCTAGAAATATCTTGAGACGTCCAAGTATTTTCTTTATTACTGGACTCTTATTAGAGAGTAAAACTAAGCCTGAGATAGGGCTTAAATATTAATATACGAGGGGAATTAGATGTATTTCAGCGAGTACTCGGTATGACATTAGCAAGTTTACCATTTTGGTTTTTATTATCTGGTTACGAAGTATCAACAGGCGGATTACCGTCAGGTAGCCAAGTTTTTCAATGTTTTATTGTAGCAGTTAGCTCTGGGTTAATCGCGACAGTATTATTTTTCTTTGCAACAGATCTTGTGAAAGATGATCCGCAAAAATTAGCAACAGTGGAAGCGACGCAGTCTGGTGAAGTTTTATTTGCGCTAGTAGGAGAGTTGATCTGGTTATCTGCACCAATTCCATCATCATTATCTTGGATTGGTATGAGTCTCGTTATTATTGGAATGATACTTCATAGTTATGTGGCTGTCGTTGTAAAAAAAGAAGAAAAAATAACGGCGTAATGAGATTAGCTCTTTTTATTAAGAGCTAGTCTTTTTTCATAGAAAGGGATGAAAGTATGAATTTACAGTGTGTTAAACAAATTGAGAAAGATTCAATATTAAATGTGCTACAATATGTCGTCGGTCCAAATGAAATAAGCTTAAAGAAGGCAGTAATATTTTATCAAAGTAATAAAGGGACTTTGTACAAATATGAAGAAAAAGCTTGTCTAGGTATTGAAATAATCGGAGAAACTAAAGCACGCATATGTCATATAGCAGTGGCTCCAGATTATCGTCAAAAAGGAATTGCACTGCAAATGATTAAAGAAGTGGTAAGGATATATCAATTGACTTATATAGAAGCGGAGACAGACGATGGGGCGGTAGAATTTTATAAAAGAATTGGTTTTCAAGTTAAAAGTTTAGGAGAAAAATATCCAGGGATAGAAAGATTTCATTGTTACATGGAAAAATAGTATAAAAATATGCATATGGAGTATAGTTTGAAAAAATAGGATTTACATTTTTCTTCATTTCAAAAAAACTCTCGCTCATCATTATCTACGATTTTAATAGAGTTTTGAGGCTTCAGTATAATAATATACATATTTTTGTAGTAATGAATATGATTAAGTTAAAAATTAAGAAAAATATGATAATATATTTATATAAAAGTTTAAATTTACGTGGCTAGTGGGGGAACCAATATGAAAATGAATGAAATAGTAGCAAGTACACAATTTCCAAATACAATCGAAACAATAACAAAAGATTTAAAAGCATTAGGAGTCGAAAAAGGAATGACAATTATCGTTCATTCATCACTAAGTTCTATCGGGTGGATATCTGGTGGTGCCGTTGCTGTAGTAGAAGCATTAATGAAAGTTGTTACGGAAGAAGGAACGATAATAATGCCAACGCAATCTTCGGATTTGTCCGATCCGAAACATTGGTCAAGACCACCTGTACCGGAAGACTGGTGGCAAATTATCCGAGATAACGTCCCAGCATTTGATTCACGTATAACCCCAACAAGGGGAATGGGTGAAATAGTTGAATGTTTTCGTACATATCCGAATGTAGTACGTAGTAATCATCCGTTAGGAAGTTTTGCTGCATGGGGAAAACATGCAGTAGAAATAACAATGAACCATTCGTTATCAATGAGCTTTGGAGAAGAATCTCCATTAAGAAAAATATATGATTTAGACGGGTACGTATTATTAATTGGTGTTGGATATGATTCCAATACGTCTGTTCATTTATCCGAGGTGCGTTCTGGTGCATGTGAGTTAATACAAGTAGGAGCACCTATTATAGAAAACGGTGAAAGAGTGTGGAAAGAGTTTGTTGAAATGGATTACGAATCTGAGAAGTTTGTAGAAATTGGTGTGGAGTTTGAGCGAAAAGGAACTGTAAAAAATGGGAAGATAGGGAATGCAACGTGTCGTCTAATGAAACAGCGTGATATAGTTGACTTTGGAACAGAATGGTTTCGTAAGAAAAATTAGTAAGGGATGGTTACAATGAAGGGGAAAAAGGTATTAATTACGAGCGGTGGTTGTCTAGAAAAATGGGATCAAGTACGCGGGCATACGAATATGGCCAAAGGTACAATCGGAAGGATAATCGCAGAAGAACTTCTAGCTAAAGGGGCACATGTTATATATTTACACGGTTATTTTGCGGAGAAACCGAGTGATGTACATAGAGGGTTAGAATTACATCCATTTGAAGGAATCGTTGATTTACAAGATAAAATGAAAAGTATCATATCACATGAAAAGGTTGATGCAGTCATTATGGCAGCGGCTGGATCAGATTGGATTGTAGAGAAAATTTGTGATCAAGATGGTAATGTTCTTAATATGAACGGAAAAATTTCAAGTGATATAGCACCGATTATTCACTTTCAAAAGGCTCCAAAGGTATTAAAACAAATAAAAGAATGGGACCCAGAAACAGTACTTGTTGGTTTTAAACTTGAAAGTGATTTAAATGAAGAAGAACTGTTTGAAAGAGCAAAAAATAGAATGAAAGAAGCAAGGGCGAATGTAATGATTGCGAATTCACCACATTCTTTATATTCGCGCGGGGCTGTGCATTATGTAATTGGACAGGATGGTAAAGGGAAGTTGTGTAATGGGAAAGATGAAACAGCGAAAGAAATTGTCAAAAGCTTAGAGGTATTATGTAATCGTGTCACTGCTTTTTAAAATTAAGTTTTTAGATGAGAATGAATCCGCATAGTAATAAGTAAGCGAAACTTTAATTGGTGGGAATTTTACTTTTACACGAATGTGAAGCGTATACCAATCAAGAGCTATACACAGAATAATTGGTGAGGAGTGGATTCTATGGAACATTTATTAAAGCAAGCTATTAAACTTAGAAATGAAAAGAAATATGCGCAGTCTAAAGAGATGCTTATAGGATTAACAAACTTTACAAAGGATGCAGAAGTACTGTATCAGTGTGCGTGGATACATGATGTAATGGGGCTAGAAACAGAAGCAGTTCCGTATTATGAGCAGGCAATCGCAAATGGACTTGATGGCGAATCGCTTTGCGGTGCTTATATTGGTTTAGGAAGTACATATCGTTGTATAGGGGAATATGAAAAGGCAATTACAGTATTAGAAGCTGGGGTGAAAAAATTCCCAGAGAACGCTCCAATGAAAGTATTTTTATCATTAGCAAAATATAACGTAAACGATCACGAATCAGCGATGAAATTATTACTTGAAACTGTCGTGAAAGTAGAGGAAGTAAAAGAATTTGAACGTGCCATTTCATTTTATAAAGACCATTTAAATGAGGTTTTTAAATAAAGGAGTGAACGTATGAAGGTTACACTATCACGAAGGCGAAAAGGTACTTGGATTGGACTCGTCTCTTTAATTATGCTATCAAACTATTTATTGTATGCCCTTCCAATTGTACCAGTTGCGCCGAAAGAAGTTGTGCTTGGGTCATTATTAGATTGCATGTTTGTCATTCCAATCATCACGTATTTCTTCATTATTCGAAAAAGATACTCGTTAACATATATAGTTCCTGTTGTAATAGCTGGTTATATTTTTGCAAGATTTATTATTCCAAGTGACTATTTACAAACTTTTTCATTCATCTCTTATATTATTGTTGCGGCTGAAATTGCATTTGTAGGTTTAGAATTATTCCTTCTCTATAAAATTGTTAGAGTGCTTCCTAAAATAATAAAAAAATATAAAGAATATAGAAGAGAAAATTATTCCTTTTCTTATGCAATTGATGCAGCGTTTGACGCTACTATGAAAAGAGGTAAGTTAATAGATGTCATTCTAACAGAGTGTAAGTTAATCTATTATGCGTTTTTATCGTGGCGTGAAAAAGTACCAACAGGTAAATCTGTATACTCATATCATAAAAAGACTGGTGCTATAGGTGTGTATATCATGATTATTCACGCAACAGCAATTGAAAGCATTGGTTTTCATTATTTACTACATCAGTGGAATCCAGTAATAGCATGGATTTTACTTATTTTAAATGTATACGCGATGATTTATTTTATAGCTGAAATACAAGCGATGCGCAAAAATCCACTTGTCGTAACAGAAGAACAAGTAATCATTCAAATCGGATTAGGAAAGAAAATTGTTATGCCATTTACACAAATTGATAATATTGCGTTCTACAAGGGTGAATTGCTAACGGCAAAAGAAGGGAGACAGGTATTGGATGCAACTGTTATGGAGTTCATAAAAGAACCTGCTACTTTTGAAATAACATTAAAAGAGCCAGTGAAAGCGCAGTTGTTATACGGCTTTTCTAAAACAGTAAGTCGTGTTTACTTAAATGTTGATGAAGAACGAAAATTTTATGATGCGGTTAAGGAAAAGTTAAAACATGAGTAATAGTACTGTTAGTTGCATAAAAACAAATGAGCTTCCGTTAGAAGTGAAAAAATATGAAACATGGATAGTGAAAAACTCTTTCTAAATAAGAAGGAGTTTTTATTATGTACTTGTATAAATCATTATATAAAAAACTATACACTTCTTTATTACTACATAAATGGATATAATTGAGGATAGAACTAGCATAAGGGGAAACAAAATAATGAATAAGTTACTTACATCGAAAATTGAAATTATAGAAAGAAAAATCCGGTATAACTCAACAATAGTAGATCACAATTGCTTATTACTTGAAAAGCAATCACAAAGTATCGTTTTATTTCACGAGGTGCAGTATTCATTTACAATGACTGCAAATGATACTAAGTTAATAATCCCAAAAGGGAGTTATACAATCGCATATTACTGGAAAGATCGTCCGTACAATTTATACGTATGGAGAGATATAAAAGGAAAGTATTTAGGTTCCTATTTTAATATCGTAAAAAACACACAAATAAAAGATGAAGTGGTTTCTTTTGAAGATTTAATCATCGATATTATGGTACTTCCAAATGGAGAATACTTCATATTGGATGAGGATGAATTACCAGAACCATTAGGAAATTTCGAAGGTGGTTATGTGAAGAAAGCTCTTTATGGATTAAAAGAAATCATTCAAAAAGAGCTGCCACCAATAGTTTTGGAGACAGCCAGGGTGCAGAGGAAATAAAATTTAATTACATAAATATTTTGAATGGGAATGAGTAGTCTCAAGTTATATGATCTAACTTTTTTAATAAATCTAAGGTTAGTAGCATATCTCTTGAGATTACTCTTTTTTTGTAGAAATTTCGTCGCTTAGTTATTAAATCGATTTTAAATTTATGAAATAATATTGACTGAATCAAGTTCAGTCGTTTATGATTGAATCAGATTCAGTCGTGGTGAAAACATTGTAGGAGATGACGTATGAAAAGAATATCAAAAGAACCAGATGTAAGACGCCAAGAGTTAATGGATATTGGTTTTGAACTATATATGAAAAATGGTATGAAAGGATTTGGCATAAAAGATGTTGTGAATCATGCAGGTGTAGCAACGGGCTTATTTTATTATTACTTCAAGTCTAAAGAGAATTTTGTTGATGAAGTTTTAAATGACTTTATTGTGAAAAATATGGAGTTAATTGAAGAAATACTTATTTCAAATGAACGGTCTGTCATGCAAAAGATGAAAGATTCACTAGATATATTTTGGACATTTATTGAAAAGTTAGCACCCTATAAAAATGTGAGTTCGTTTCAGACGGAACAACATTTTCAACTGGAACAGAAATTATTCGCACGTATGCAACCGTTAATTAGACAAGTAATTGAAGAGGGAGTGAAAACAGGGATTTTTTATACTGATAACTCATTATTAGCTTCTGGGTTTATTTTATACGGTCTTAGCAGTATTGCTCATTCAGAAGTAAAGTTGAATCTAGATACAAAACAAGAAATGGTTAATTTAGTATTAACTACACTACGATACAATCAAAAGGAAGGAGAGAGTATATGAAGATTATTATCGATGGAAATAATATCTCACAAGAGCAACTTATAAAATGGAAAAGAGAACGGATAAAAAAAGTATTATATATATTAGGACATAAAGAGTCTGAAATAAATGATACAGACGTCATGATAAAACAGCTAACGGAAATAAAGTTGCGATATACATACAATGAAATGTACGAAAAGTTGAAATCAAAACTTAGATTAAGTGCAATAGGTATGCGTATCTGTACTCTTTTATCTGGCGATAGACGAAAATTTTCAAAAACTAGTATTTATTTAGACGGGATTACAGCAGAAGAAGCCATACATGGAATTGATAGTTTGATGCTTGAACAATCACGTGAAAATAACAAAGTGAATTTATCTGCTTGTCCTGATCACTATGTACTAAGGCCCTTTGGGGAAAATGAATTAGAGGTTATCGAAACTACTGGTAATTCTCCGTTTCCAGTTCAATTTTTCATTGTTTTTGGTGACGAAACTGGATTGAAAACACCAAGAGATAAATCTTATCAATATCAATCAACAGGTGTTGCACGTATGAAAGATGGTACTACTATTGGTGGAGTTCGACATCAATTTAAAGATACTGATACAGGGATAGAAGTAAGTCTAGTTGTTGAGTTCCCAGCCCTTTGTCCTAATAGTCTAATTAAATCCCATCAAATGCATTTAGCGTGTGAGTTTTCTTATTGGTTACAGTGGATTAAAGATCAGAAAAAATAGTAAGTAAACGATATCGTTAAAATAAACAAAAGTAAAATGTTCAAACAAATCATATGTATGTTTTAATAAAACCTAGTTGACTTATCGGAAATATTTGTATAATATGTACTTAATTCCATAACGTATTGCTGATTGGAGAAACCGAAGGCATTTTATCTATTGATAAAATGCCTTTGGTTTTTTTATTGCATAAATACTGAATCTGTTCATTTATATGAATCATTTCAAGGAGGCGAAGAAGTGACTGTTTCAATTGATGGAGTATCAAAATATTTTTCGAAACAAACTGCTACGGTTCAAGTATTAGAGAATATTAATTTTCAATTAGAAAAAGGGGATTTCGTTACAGTAATTGGTCCGAGTGGTTGCGGAAAAAGTACATTACTAAAAATCATTGCAGGTTTAGACAGCGATTTTGAAGGTGAGATCACTATTGATAGGGAGCGTATAACAAAACCGAGTAAGAAGCAAGGATTTATATTTCAAGAGCATCGATTGTTTCCATGGCTTACAGTGGAAGAAAATATTGCAGCTGATTTGTCGTTAAAAGATAAGTATGTGAAAGATAAGGTGAGAGAATGGGGTGAAATCGTTCGGTTAGATGGCTTTGAAAAATCGTATCCGAAAGAAATTTCAGGCGGGATGTCACAACGTGTTGCGATAGCGAGAGCGTTATTAAGAGATCCAAATGTATTATTACTTGATGAACCTTTTGGAGCGCTGGATGCTTTTACTCGAAGTCATTTACAAGAAGTATTGCTAAATATTTGGGAGCAGAAGAAAACAACAATGATATTCGTTACACATGATATAGACGAAGCGATATATCTTTCAAACCGAATCATCATTATGAGTGCAAAACCAGGGAAAATACATAAAGTGATTGAAAATAATTTGCCTTATCCGCGAAATAAAACTTCTCAATCGTTCCAACAACTTCGAACGAAAGTATTACAGCAGTTTGAATATGGAGGGTTGATTCAAACAAGTATATAGGAAAAGGGTGATTTTATATGTATAAAAAATTTAAAATTCTTTCTTTTGCTTTAGCTATATCAGTATGTTTATTAGGATGTGAAAAAAGTACAGCAAGTAGTAAGAAAGAAGATGTAACAATACAAATTGGTATACAGCAAGGGTTAAGCCCGCTATTACTAGCAAAGAAAAAGGGGTGGTTTGAAGAGGAGTTTAAAAAAGAAGGAGTTAAAGTGAAATGGACAGAGTTCCAAAGTGGACCTCCTTATTTTGAAGCAATCGCATCAAACCGATTAGACTTTGGTGAAGTAGGGAATTCTCCAGTCATTTCAGCGCAAGCAGCAGGTATTGGATTTACCGAAATCGCCAATACAAGTTATGCAAGAAAAGGAACTGGAATTCTCGTTCAAAAAGATAGCAAAATTGCGAGTGTAAAAGAGTTAAAAGGTAAAAAAATTGCAGTAGCAAAAGGAAGTAGTGCCTTTAATTTATTGTATCGAGCACTTGATAAAGAAGGGATTGATGCAAAAGAGGTAAATGTCATTCAATTACAACCAGATGAAGCGCAGCCTGCATTCGAATCAGGATCAGTAGATGCATGGGCGATTTGGGACCCTTTCATATCATTACATACGTTAAATAAAGGTGCGAAGGTGATTGCAGACGGTGAAACATTAAATGTCTCTTCGCCAGAATTTTTAATTACGAGAACAAAATTTGCGAAAGAACATCCAGAATTAGTTGAGAAATTCCTCGAAGTTTATGAGAAAGCACGTGTATGGCAAGATGCTAACTTAGATGAAGCAATAAAAGTATATACTTCTGTAAAAAAGATAGATGCGGAGATCGGAAAAGAAGTGTTTAATCACGACAAACCAATTTTAGTTCCGGTAACGAAGGAAATAATAGCAGAACAACAAAAGACAGCGGATTTTCAATATAAGCTCGGTTCTATAAAGAAAGAAATTAAGGTGGAAAAAGTTGTAGATAATTCTTTCGTAGAAAAAGCATTGAAAGCGAAGTGAAAAGAGGTTTTGTAAAGTGGAAAATACGAAAGCTGTTATGAAACCAGCGAGTATAACGATTGAGAAAAACAGCGTTAAGAATGTGCGAAAGTTAAATGTAAAAGTTTTAGTAAGGGCGATTACTATACCGGTTATTATATTAATAATTTGGCAGTTAGCTGGCGTATTCGGTCTTGTTTCTAAAACAGTTTTACCAACACCATTAGATATTTTTCTAGCTTTCCAAGAGCTTATTAAAACAGGAGAGTTATTCGGCCATTTAAGTATTAGTGTATTCAGGGCTGCGGCTGGTTTCTTTATTGGTGGGGGCTTAGGAATCATTTTAGGAACGATTGTTGGATTTTCAACGAGAAGTGAGCAATATTTAGATCCATCTGTGCAAATGTTAAGAACTGTACCTCATCTAGCTGTTGCGCCACTTTTCGTATTATGGTTCGGTTTTGGTGAAACATCGAAAGTGTTATTAATTGCAGATGGTGCATTTTTTCCTTTATACGTAAACGCATTTTTAGGTATTAGAGGTGTGGATTCAAAGTTATTTGATGTTGCGAGAGTGTTAGAGTTTAGCAAAAGAAAACTAATTACGAAACTCATTTTACCATCTGCATTGCCTAACCTTTTACTAGGAGCAAGGTTATCGTTAGGTGTTGCATGGGTGAGTTTAGTAGTAGCAGAACTTATGGGATCTACAGAAGGTATTGGTTATATGATTATGGATGCAAGGCAATTTTCAAATACAGATATCGTATTTGTCGGCATAATTATCTTTGCATTTGTTGGGAAGTTTTCTGACTCTCTAGTACGTTTACTAGAAGTGAAGTTTTTAAGATGGCGAGATAATTTTAAAGGTGAGACTGGGAATTAACATATAAATTATTAGGGGTAATTTATATAGAATGTGTTAGTATACGTTTCAAAATAAATAAGGGGTGTGTAAAGGTATGGAATTATTATGGTTTATTCCGGCTTATGGAGATGGTCGATATTTAGGAACGACAAAACGAGGAAGAGCAGCTGAATATGGTTATTATAAGCAAGTTGCTGCGGCAGCTGATTATTTAGGATATACGGGTGTTTTACTTCCAACTGGTCAAGGATGTGAAGACCCTTGGGTGTTAGCTTCAGCTCTTGCTGCTGAAACAGAAAAACTAAAATTTTTAGTAGCAGTGAGGCCAGGACTAATGTCACCTACAGTTGCAGCGAGGATGGCATCTACATTTGATAGAATTTCAGATGGGAGATTGCTTATTAATGTAGTAGCTGGAGGAGATCCAGTTGAACTACAAGGAGATGGATTATATCTTGATCATGATGAAAGATATGAAGCAGCGGATGAATTTTTAAAAGTTTGGAAATCGACATTGCAAGGTAAAACGATCTCTTTAGAAGGAAAACATATTAAAGTTACAGATAGTAAAGTTGTATTCCCACCAGTTCAAACGCCATGTCCTCCTATATATTTCGGAGGATCATCAGCTGCTGGAAAAGAAGTAGCAGCTGAACATAGTGATGTATATTTAACGTGGGGAGAGCCGCCAGAGCAAGTGAAAGAGAAAATAGAAGAAGTAAGAAAACTTGCAGAAGAGAAGGGGCGTACAGTACGATTTGGCATTAGATTACACGTAATTGTAAGAGAGACAGAAGAAGAAGCATGGGAAGAGGCCGAACGTTTAATTCAATATGTGGATGATGAAACAATTGAGCTTGCTCAAAAGACATTTGCAAGATATGATTCGGTTGGTCAAAAACGGATGACACATTTAAATAAAGGTACGAGAGAGTCGTTAGAGATAAGCCCTAATTTATGGGCTGGAATCGGACTTGTAAGAGGTGGGGCAGGTACTGCACTTGTAGGCGATCCGCATACAGTAGCAGAAAGGATAAAAGAATATGAATCGTTAGGAATTGATACGTTTGTTTTATCAGGATATCCGCATTTAGAAGAAGCGTATGAAGTGGCAGAATTGTTATTCCCATTATTGAAAGACAAGAAGAAAGAAGAAAATAAAATTGTTGGTGAAATGATTGCTGATGCATATGCATTAAAAAGATAGTGAGAAATAAAGTTTCACTTATTTATTGCTTCATTTTGTTTACTGCCTGTTAATACGGGATAAAAAATCCGCAAGTTATTCGCTTGCGGGTTTTCATCGTAAATTATTAGAAAATATGGTAAAATTAAAGGGTAACTTAAGGTGCGGTTGGTTGTTCAATTATCACTTCTCCGAGTAGGAGGGGGGTGATAATACGTGAGTGAAATAGCGTTGCTACTGCAAGGTGGACTGTTTCTCGTTGCATTGTTAACGTTCGTCGTCGTTTTAATAGACAAGCTCAAAAAATAACAACCCACCTATGCCTATAGAATGTGGGTTGTTTTGTTTGTAAGAAACAAATAGGATAAATGAACAATCCAATCTGCTAAGTTACGTGGACTAGTGTGTAGCCGCACACTAGTCTTTTTTATTTATATACAATTTATAATTGGTTTATGTGATTGTATTGTTCTTTTCATACTCATTATAACACAGTGTCTTGTCATCAAGAAAGGAGACCGTATGTTCTGGTCACTATTATATAGTAGGTGCTTTTTCTTTAAACAGCCCATCCATATACTGTTTTAAACTTTGGACATAAAATTTCTGTGTATTCACATTATTTACACCGACAATGGGTGATGGAAGGTCAAATCTTTTTTCTGATAAATGAACGACAACATCAAAGATGTCAAACAAGCGAATGAAGCAAAACAGACCGTCTTTATCGCTAAGTAAAATAAAGTAATGATTTTCACTACTTGTATTTAGCGTATTCCATAAAGAACTTTTGCTTAAATCACGTACAATGCTTTTTTCTTTTAGTTCCACGAAATCTGCATTTGAGAGAATGGTAGAAATATCAATTGCATCTTGATCTTCAAAGTAGCCATCAACTGCTTGTACAGCGAATGTATAAGCCATTTTTAATATACTCATTTTATATTTACGGTTATCTAATAGTAATTCACGTTGAATAGAACTCGCTACTTTCGTTACACGTTCCTCTTTCCAAATTTCATTATGTAAGGAAATATCGTGCTTTTTACATAGTTTCATAATTAATGCATTAGAATAAAGAATTTCGTCGCTTACTTCGACAACATCAGTCTCAGCAGCCGCAAGTTCCTCACCGTGCTCATTCGTATAGAGTGGGGAATCAATTTGTCTTTTCATTTGTTCAATCTTAAATTGACTCAATTTATGCCTAATTAAAGGACGATCAATATTTGTTGTCATTTGTTCATGACAAGTATCACAAATTGAGTTTGTGAAATAATATCCACATAATATTTCTGGAATGACATATTGTTCACTAAGTTCTTTCGTATCTTTTCTGCAAATGATGCATTGTGTCATTTTTATCACCTTTACCTGCAAATTTGTATGTAATCTCATTGTAGTGTATTTATCGGTATTTTGGAATATTGTAAAGGAAAATATTATGTGAAATTCATACTTATTTTGGTACAATGAAGAGAAGTGCTAGTTTAAAGGAGGCCATTTTTTTGAAATCAAAAGTGCACTTTTGGACATTAGAAGTGCTAATGGTTGTAGGAATCATATTTATTTGCACAAAAATATCATTTTTATTTCAACCGATTGGTATCTTCATATCAACATTATTTTTCCCAATCTTAATCGCGCTTTTTTTATACTTCATATTTAATCCTGTATTAATCTTTTTGGAGAATAAAAAAGTACCTAGAAATTTAGCGATATTGCTGTTATATCTTTTTATCATAACATTAACTGCGGTTGGCGTTGGAGTAGTTGTTCCTACGATTTCACAACAGCTAATGGACTTAGTAAAAAATATGCCAGGCTACATAAAAGAGGGAAAAGTATACATACAAGAATTATCACATCATAGGTTGTTTGAATGGTTATCTACACAAAACTACGTTTCCATTGAAACAATTGAAAAAAATGCGATTGAATACTTAAAAGATATACCAAATACAATTACGTCGAGTGCAACGGCTTTATTTGGTATTATCACGAACGTTGCATTAGTTGTATTTACTGTACCGTTCATTTTATTTTACATGTTTAAAGATGGACATGCCTTTCCAGGAAAAGCGGTAAGTTTATTACCAGAGTCTTACCGTGAAGAGGGGCTTCGTATCATTAAGGAAACGAACGAAACATTATCTGCATATATTCAAGGGCAAGCGCTCGTTTGTATATTTGTAGGTGCGTTTACTTTTATCGGTTATTTAATTATCGATTTACCGTACGCTTTCGTTTTAGGAATTATCGCAGCATTTACAAACATCATTCCTAACTTAGGTCCATTTATCGGGGCAGCACCAGCTGTTATTGTAGGACTGTTCGTATCTCCGATGCAAGCCTTGTACGTAATTATTATCGTAACAATTGTACAACAGTTTGAAAGTAATATTATTTCACCACGTATTATGAGCTCGAAATTAAACATCCACCCATTAACAATTATTATCCTAATTTTAGGGGTAGGAAACTTTGCTGGAATCATCGGAATGATTTTAGCAGTACCAGTTTATGCAGTAACAAAAACAGTTGTTTCGAACTTAGTGAGATTGTTTAAGACGAAGAGAAGTAACCGAAAATAGTAAAAACTGAGGAAGATACACCGCTTTTTAAGTGGTGTATCTTTTGTTTGTAAATAAATAATTAAAAGCGGGTTGATTTGATTTTATTATATATTTTTTATACATCAAATTCAGTGATAAACTTGTGTGATATAAGCTCTATAAAACTATGTGGAATCCCTCTGAACTATCCAAATCATTTCCTTACAGCGTGCTATCAACATCATAATCGACTCCTTTCAATTCTATATAGTTAAACGATTAAAGGTGAGTGTAGTACTTGCTTCTACGATCTCGAATTTCATCAATAACTTGTTTATATTGTCTTTCTTGTTTTAATTCATTTTGAGATATTGTTTCTTTTTGAATCGTAATCGTTAAAAAGAAAAGGTGAAACTTCATATGTGAATTCCTCCTTTCGAATTGGAATTACAGATGACTACAGTAATGACTTTGTCTTTCTTTTACAGAATTCATAGCCTGATTAATTTGTCGTTCATGAAGCATTTCAGACTCGGAAAATTTATTTTTTTGAATGGTAATGGTTAAAAAGAATACTTTAAATTTCATAAATTAATTACCCCTTTATAAGTGATTTAGAAAAGACGAGTGTAATAAGAAGATTGACGCTCTTTTACTTCGTCCATAATATTTTGAATGTGTTGTTCACGTAAAATCTCTTTCTGTGAGAGCTTACGTTTTTGAATAGTGATTGTTAAAAAGAATGCTTTAAATTTCATGAATATATTACCCCTTTAAAATATATTTTTAATACATTTGAGTGTAGTATGAACTTTTAATGTCAGTTATTTTATCAGTCAGTTGTTTTAACTGTTGTTTACGATTGATTTCAGTTTCAGATAAAGTATTTTTTTGAAGTGCAGTCGTAAAAAAGAAAATATGAAAAGTCATAAATGAATTCCTCCTTTCGAAAAGGAATTACAGGTGATCACAGTAAAGTGCTTGGCGCTCCTTAACATCATTCATAGCTTTTTCAATTTGCTCATTATGAAGAATTTCATCTTTGGAAATTGTATTTCTTTGAATCGTAATACTTAAAAACAATACGCTAATAGTCATTGAATGTTGCTCCTTTCTTAGAAAAATAATGTAAGAGACTAAAAAATCGCGCAAAAAAACCACAGGAAGATACAGTTCTCCTATGGCTGGGCGTGAAAAAGCCACAGGAAAGTATACGACCTCCTGTGGCGAATTTATGAATTAAATGAAATAAAGTACGATTTTCAATTCTCCATTAGGGTGGTCGAATTCATATTTAATTGTCCAGAAAACACAGGTGCAGTTAACGCTAAAGTTAATGCATGTAATTGTAATTTCATCATTTCCTTCGACCTCCTTTTAGAATTTTTTTCTTACGTTAGTAAGTATATACAATTAATGGATAATTGTAAACATAAAAAATGAAAATTTTTAATTTTGATTAAAATGCGTATATTTAAAAAGGGATTTGAAAGTAAATATTGTAATTAACGAAATATCAATAAAAATGGGGGATGCTAAATGAAATATATGCATCATAACATGATCGTTATGCTAACAATTTTTTTATTCATTGCGGCTTGTTCTAACGGAGAAAGAATAAAAGATATATATGATGTTAGGTCAGATGATTTTAAGAAATATACTGGGACATACGTTGGTAATAATTCAGATGTGGTTGCAATTGTTAATCATTTACCCGGTGGTGGAACAGTTCAAAGTATAAGTTTAGAAAAGTTTGGCGGGAAAATAATAATCATGCTATATGAAAACTTCTCATTTGAGAAGTTTTTTTATTTTTATAGGTAAGCAAAACAAGTTGTTGAAGGGCAGGCTATCATAGAATATGATACATATTATAATGAGGAAAAGTTGAGGGGATAAAAATGCGTACAATTTTACTTTTTCTAAACAACATGTCCATCGATAAAATAGAGAACATTAGACATAAACATGATCCTTTAGTTGGATTAATTCCACCGCATATAACAATCGTATTCCCATTTGAAAGTTCGATTTCAAATGATGAGCTGAAATTACATATTATAAATGTATCAAAACCGATACAGAATATAGAAATTGAATTTACGAATCAAATTACAAGTGAAAGAGAATATTTGTTTTTACGAGTTGAAAAGGGGAAAGAACAAATAGAGGAACTACATAATATTCTATATACAGGACCTTTATTACAATTTTTGAAAGAAGACATTCCGTACATCCCGCATGTAACAGTCGGAAGAAAAGAAAGTGCCGAATTAGCTGCTGAAGTAGTGAAGGAGATTCCTAGTTTTCATGGGAAGTTAAATTGTTTGATTGATAGAATAAGCGTGGAGCGAATTGGAGAGAACGGGGAATCAATTATTGAATTTGAAGTGCCATTTCTAAAAAGCTGACAAAAGTCAGCTTTTTATTTCGTAGCATGAAGTAATGCACCAATTGCACCGCTATTACCACCATCTTGTAAAAAGATTGGTGTTTTATTTTGATATTCGGTGTAGCTACTAATAATATGTTGAAGTTGTACGTTATTACATAAAGTCGAACCAATATAAATAATATGTTCAATGTTTTTTGTTTCAGCGAATTGAAGGCTTAATGCAGTAACGACTTCACCGACAAGTCCTTGTACAGTAGCTAGTATATCGGAGCTACTATTATTTGATTCTGTAATGGCTGCTTTTCCGAAGTTACTAGCAGTTAAGTTATTATCGATAGGGGAAAGAATACCACCATAAATATCTCCAACCGTAATATCTAGTTCTTTTCTAGATCCTACTTTTGTTAGAGGTATTATATCTTCAAAATAATCTATATTTGTTAACAATTTTGAGAGTCCCATAATAGTCCCACCGCCAACTCCGGTTCCACCAGCGCGAATATATTGTTCATTATAAACATAATGGATAGAAGTACCTGTACCGATATTGGTTAAAATAAAATTGTTTATAGTATGTTGTTCTTCTTTTAATATGAATTGGACACCTGCAAGAGTAGCTTCAAATTCGCTTAGCTCTATTATTTTATATGAACCTGTAAGCAGTTGTTGCTGTAATAGTTTCGATTTACCACCCGTAATACATATTTGTTTTATGCCATTGTTGTTTTTAATCCAATCTATTATTTTATGTTGTTCATGCGAATAAAATTTTTCAAAAGTTAATAGCTTTTTTTGTTAAAATAAGCTATTTTCGTTAATGTGCCTCCAGCATCGATACCGATAGTACGTTCCATTTTCCTGCTCCTAACTACGTAATATATTTTCCTATTTACTTAATTGGTTGAGAATAGATATTTCCAACTGATATAAGGAACATTTTAATCTGCTTGATATATTAATAGTTTTTCTATAGTTGCAATAGGCTGGTCGTTTACAGTTGCAATACCTTTACCAAGAACAAAACCTCGGCGATTGCGCGTTAGCTCATAATGTAAATCAAGTTTATCACCGGAATATGCTTTTCCGTGGAATTCAATTCCATCTAAAGAGGAGAGGAATCCTAGTCTTTCAGAATCACTTGTATGTACAAATGCACTAAGCTGAGCAAGTGCTTCTACAATTAACATATGAGGCATATGTTTGTGACTATCATTTATAAACCATTCGTTATTTGTAATGAGTTTATATCCTGTAACGAATTCATCTTGTTTTACATTTGTTACTTTATCAATCATTAAAAATGGATAACGATGGGGAAGTGTGTCTTTAATATGCATATGAAAGTACCTCCAATTAATAATACCCCTGCTAAAGTTAAGCAGGGGAGTCGGAATTAATTTTTAACTAATTCATTTACTTTTTCAAGGACGAAAATGCCGCTATTTCTAATGTTTTCAACAACTTGTTGCAACACTTCTTTATCTTGAACGAGTGCAATACGTACGAAGCCTTCTCCGTGTGGTCCAAATGCATGACCAGGTGTAACAACGACATTCGCACGATCCATTAATGCATAAGCGAAGTCTAGAGAAGTCCACCCTTGTGGAATTTCTGCCCAGACAAACATACTACCAGCTGGCTTATCGACATTCCAGCCAAATGTTCGGAATCCATCGACTAAAGTATCTCTCCGTTCTTGATAAATATTGCGGTTTTTCTCACAAAATGCAGCGCCATTTCTTAGTGCTGCAGATGCCGCTTTTTGAATTGGTAAAAATACACCGTAATCGGTATTAGATTTAAATTGAGTAAGTGCACGAACAATTTCTTCGTTTCCAATCATATATCCAATACGGCTACCCGCTAAACTATAACTTTTTGACAAAGAATTGATTTCTACACCAACTTCTTTAGCACCAGGTACAGAGAGGAAGCTAATTGGCTTATTACCATCGAAATAAAATTCAGCATAAGCAAAATCATGGACAACGATAATATTATGCTTTTTCGCGAATGCGATTACTTCTTTAAAGAAATCTTCATGAGCCATTGCTGGAACGGGATTCCCTGGGAAGTTTAAAATCATCATCTTTGCTTGATCGGCAATTTCTTCAGGGATGACTTCTAAGTCTGGTAAGAAATCATTCTCTTTCTTTAAAGGCATGTAGTAAGATGTTGCACCAGCCATTTGAATACCTGTTTCATAAGCTGTATATCCTGGATCAGGAACTAATATAATATCACCTGGATTTGCATAAACCATAGGTAAATGAACGAGCCCGTCTTGTGAACCCATTAATAATAAAACTTCTTTATCCGCATTTAATAAAACGTTATGAGTGTTGTTGTAATATTCAGTTACAGCTTCGTGAAATTCTTGAATACCTGATAATGTATACCCGTAGCTCTCTTTCTCACTCGCTGTATGTACCATTGTTTCTCTTACAAAATCAGCGGGCGGCATATCAGGATTTCCGATGCTCAAATCAATCATGTTATGACCTGCTGCAATTTTTTCTTTTTTATAGGCTCCTAATTCACTAAATATAGAAGATTGGAATGCTTTCATTCTAGTTGCTAACGTGTAAGTCATCAAAACCCCTCCTAAAACAGTGCTTTCATTCTGCGTTTTTAATTATTCTGAAAACACATGTTTATATTTTATCATTTTTTTATGAAAATTAAAACGATTGACAAATTTAGAGGAAGGATTAGCCTATTTTGAAAAGTATCGATGTAAATAGCGTAGATGTGTTAATTGAAATGTCTATTATAGGATTCATTTTATATAACTTAAGGTATTTTCTAGTTTTTATTAAGTATATTTCTCATGTTTTGAATGAAAAAGAATACGAAAACAAGGGCTATTTTTGTGGCCGATTTCTAAAGTGAAATAACGCAGAAAATATTTTCTGCGTCTCCTCTGAAATGTAATCATTTCTTTTTATATGTGCATAATTTTTCGGCTGTCAAAAAGTATACATTTAATGTACCGTCGGCAACTTTTAAAGTTTGGTCCGATGTAAATGAATTACCATAATCAATGTGATATACATTAGAATTTTTGACAAATGAGCCTTTATATAAATCGTCTTTATTCTTTGTTGTCTGCATTTCTACTAAATTTTGCACAATTTCCTCTTTATTTTCTTTTTTGACAACTGTTTCAAATTTATAATATACAGGGCATTCACCTTTTTTATTGTCAACGACTTCCCAAGAACCGTATATATCGTTATTGCTGCATCCACTAAGTAGGATGATTAGTATAGGAATTGTAAGTAGAACCTTTTTCATTTTGTGCTCCTTTCTTTTAAATTTGAATAAACGTGCGAATACGATAGGGATATTATAATAAATAAAGTTTAAATTTTTTTAAAGAATTATTTAATTTCATATAAAAATTTAAGAGAAATTAAATAAGCATGAATCTAGTGTAAAGTCAGATTCATGCTAGTACTATAGCCTATGTTATGTCTTTTTTGAGGATAAATAAAGAGGAAAGCAGAATCACTATTCCATTTAATATATATACGCTTGCGATCATAAAGGATAACGTACCTGCGCCAAATCCTGCTTTATCGAATATAGAAGCAAATGTTGCGATAGTCAAAAAAATAATGGGAGTCAGTAGTAAAAATATGAAACCTGCCACGATTCTTTTTTTAAAACTATGTCCAGATAAGGAAATGGCTAAAAAGTTTAGGATGCTAAACAGAGCAATTGCAAAGAGCAGGACAATAAATACTTCGATGCCATCAGACATTTTACCACTCCTTTTATAAAGAGTACTTTTTATAATCTATTCGAAATAAAAGGGGGATACTCCTTTAGGTAATTTCAATAAACGTAATAAATAGGCGTATTATAACACAAAGAAGTATGGATTCAATATTAGACCCATACTTCTTTGTTTATTTTATAAATTTGCAGATTGCGAATGCTGTTTTTCATAATGTTTCTGCTTAGAAAGGGAAATAGAAATAATCAATAATGAAACGACTCCAAAGATGAGAACCATATATTGTAACCCAATTGTATCTAAGAAGAAGCCTGTGCCAAGTAAGACGATTTGGAACATAACCCTCTCAAACATATTACGGAATGAGAAGAGGCGACCGTGATAACTTTTTTCCACTTTCGTTTGGAAAATCGTCGACATAATAGGGAAGAAGCAGCCAACACTAAACCCAAACAAACCAAATGATGTAAGAGCCATCCATTTTATATCGCTAAAGAACAATGACAGATGTGCAAAAGCAGTACAAACTGCGAAGAAATATAGTAATTTTTCAGGTTTGAAATGATCAGATAGACGTTTAATTACGAAGGCACCTAACATAAATGCGACACCTTCAATTGTATATATGAACCCTTTAATCGTAGGATCATGTTGCATTTCGCTAATGTTAATAACCATTAAATTAAACCCAGCTATAAATAATAGAGGGATGATACTTAATATAAGTGCTGTAAAAGCAATAGGAATTCCTTTTAAAATACGAAATACTTCCATAAAGCTATTATCTTTTGCAGCTTGTTTACTTGGTGTTGTTGATTTCTTGTCTTCGAATTGTAGGAAGAAAGTCGAGAGGAATAATAAGGCGTATGCTGCCATTGAGAAGGCATACATGTACTGTAAACTCATCACAACTAAAAGAATTCCACCTAGTGAAGTGCCTGCAATACGAGCAATTGTACCAATATTCATATGTACACCGTTCATTTGTAATAACTCATGCTCACGTACGATGAGTGGAATTACAGATTGTAATGCAGGGAAATAAAATGCTGCTGAAATTTGAAGAGCAACCATAAATGCGATCATAAATGCGATACTTTCAAATTGAATAGCAAAAAACATGAAAATAACACTTAAAACTCGACCAAACCCAGCGTAAAGAAGAACTTTTTTCTTTTCATACTGATCGATGACACGGCCAGCCATAGGTCCAACTAGAACACCGGCTAATAGTCCGATAAATAATATAACTGATTTCATGAAATCAGAAGGGACATATTTTTGCATAAATTCAAGGTTGCCAAGAATACCAAGCCATAATCCTAGACCTGCAATAAACTCCCCAATTAAAACAATCCAAACGTTTTTATTACGCCACATAACATTAAAACCTCTCCGTCTTTTAAAATGAAAAACTCGTATATAAAACCTCCTTATTTATGTATTCTTTTCATACGAACTTTTTTAGAGTCAGAGTCTATATTACGTGTTTCATAATTGGATTTCAATCTTTTTGATTGGTCAAAAATTTGATGTGTTAATTGATGAAATAAGTGAATCAAAACGTAAAAAAATTATGATTAAAGCTAATAGAAAGTAAGGATACATATAAAAAAGCAAGAACGTATAACTACGCCTCGCTTTTCTCAAGTACAAAATTAAATATTAGATTCACTTAGCAACATTTACGCTCTTGTCCAATAGCTAAAGCGCTAAAAGATAGTGGGCCAACAACTTCTGCGCTTGCACCACTAGTAAGGTTTTCTACAGTTAATGAATATTCGTGTGTTCCACTGCTAACGTTTTGATCTATAGCTTGAAATGTTTGTACGTAGAATTGTTCAGAATCTGTAGATTCAATACCTACTTGCGCATTAAAAATTTCAATGTTATCACGGAAAATTCGGAATAAAACTTGTGAAGTCTCAGTTATACCTTCTACACCAATTGTAGCGATTAATTCTACTCGATTATTACGTGAATCTCTACTTGAAATTCTCAATTTCAAATTTGCTAAAATTGCTTTATTTGGAGAAGCTGGGATTGCAAAAGTTATTTCACCAGTTTTACTAATAGGTTGAGTAGCTTGGTAATCAATGATATGAGTCATATTCTTCACCTCCTCATATACTAGAATATGAAAATAGTGAAGAATTAGCTTGGACAAATACTAGATTATTTAATAGAGTCAACAACAATTATTGAAAAGAAGAAATTCACATAAAAGCACTAAGAATATATCACAATAAGATGATATGCTTCTTAATGCTTTTTGTAATTAAGCAGAGTATTCTTCTTTACGTACTTCAAAAAATTCATTACGTCGTAAGTAATTATAAATTTTCTCTGAAACCTCTTCTTCTTCAGACACCAAGAAACGATGATCAAAAGCGTAGAAAGATTGACCTTTAATTAATTTTACGTAATACATATTAAACGCCTCCTGACACTAGATTATTACTTGCTTCATATTTATGATGGCCTATATGTCTGCTAAAAATACTTGAAGTTTCAAAGGGGATAAGCAGAGGGATGAAAGAGCTTACAATTCTGTAAGGTTTATGTCACCTTTTTCGATAGTTTACATTCGCTAATTTCTTCTATACTACAAATAAGTTACATAAAATAAGGGGGTAAAAAGATGGATGAAGTAATTGGAGAAGTTGTAGCAGGTATTTGTGAGTTTGTAGTGGAAGTAACAGCGGATGCTATAGGAAATTTAGTTTCCGGAAATGATGAGGAAAAAGAAACATTATAATAATTTGTAAAAGAATAAAGTTGATCGAATTATAAAGGCTGATTTCTAAAGGGGATTCAGCTTTTTTATTTTTTACATTATATTAACTTAATTTGAATATTCATTTGTTATCATATTTAAGAAGCCTATATAAGGAGGTGAATAAACAAATATGTCGAATTCAGGGCCTGATTTATCTGTTTCTCGTTTGATTGTGGTAAATATAGAGGAAAAAGAATATCATTTTATTGTTCGTGAACATCCGATTGTAGGGAAATTTATATCGCTATTTGAAAATGGAAAAGAATATGGTTTAATAGATAAACAAATCGCTAATAAAGATAAATTTATTACATCGGAGCTTACTAAGTTAGATTATTTTAATATAGATGTTTTATATCTTACACCTGGGTGGATATGGATTGGTATGGATCAATTTGGTTTACATGCTCGTGAGGCTACTTATAACGAAGTAGATGTTATTATGAAGTTGAAAGAGGATTTATATTATATAGATATATATGAAGAAATAAAAATGTAGTAAATATTTAGTCAGGTTAGGGGGCAAGTTCCCGTAGCCTTTTTTTGTTTAATGAAATAACGTATAATCATATTATTTTGATTATACGGGAACGTGATGAGAAGTGAGATGAAAAGAGGATTTGAAAATACATGAAGAGAATTGTAATAATTATATGAGTCGTATATGTAAATAACAATAGAAAGAAGATGATAATATGAGTAAAGAAGAGCTTGTGAAAAAACAGTTTGGCAGTAATGCAGATAAATATGTAAATAGTAAAATACATGCTAAAGGACTGGATTTACAATATGTAGTTCAACAAGTTGAGTCTCGTCATAATAATCGTCTTCTTGATGTTGCTACTGGTGGCGGACATGTGGCAAATATGTTAGCACCCATGTTTGAAGAAGTAGTTGCACTTGATTTAACAGAACAGATGTTAGAAAAAGCAAAAGTTTTTATAAAGCAGAATGGGCATGAAAATGTATCTTTTGTAGCAGGAAACGCAGAGGATTTACCATTTGCAGACCATTTTTTTGATACAATCACATGCCGGATTGCAGCCCATCATTTTACGAATCCGGCTCAATTTATTTATGAAGTAAATCGTACATTGAAGGATAATGGATTATTCATCTTAACAGATAATGTTTCGCCAGAAAATAATGAATATGATACATTTTATAATTTTATAGAAAAAAAGCGAGACCCAAGTCATGAACGAGCTCTAAAAAAGACAGAATGGCTTACTTTATTAGAAAAAAACGGTTTGCAAATGCAGTCATGTCTTACTTTTGATAAGAAGTTTGATTTTGACTGGTGGTGTAATATGATGGATGTCCCTTTACAAAAGCGTGAAAAATTAACAGAATGTATGATGAAAGCACCAAACGAAATGAAGGGATATTTTAATATTCAATTTAAAAATAATAAAGTAGAATCGTTCTATACTGAAATGGCTATGTTTATATGTAAAAAAAGTACAACGTTAAAAAGATAAATGTGTTGCAGTCTTTCTGAAGTACGATATACTTAGTACAGAGAAACTGAGAATTGAGGAATAGTTATAATGATTCGTGTACGCATTGAAGGTTCTGAGGAAGAAATGCTTGAATTTATGGGGAAAATGCCAGACATTCCTGGATTTGAAAAGACACATATGAGAGAGCCGAGAAAAGGAAATAACCCGAAATACGATTCAAGTAAAAATGTACTTGCATATTTGTCTTATAAAAAGATTGAAGTCGCCAATAAATAGGCGACTTTTTTAGTTTGCGCTGTTTCACCGCCTTGTCTTTTTCACATAATAATAATAGTAGATTATGCTTAAGAGGGGTGAGAATAGTTAATAAGAAAATTATCTTTTTTGGAGATTTTGGTATTGATGACGCCGTAGCGTTAATTTATGCAAATAAAACATGTAAATTAGATATTCTAGGTATTGTTGCTGAGTACGGGAATGTATCACGAGATATCGTTACGGAAAATGTTTATTTTTTAGAAAGGTACTATGCTACACAAGTGAAAATTATTGAAGGTGCGAGTAGACCGATGACAGCTGAAGAGCCTTTGTTTTTCCCTGAAATCCACGGGGATCACGGTTTAGGTCCTATTATTCCACCTGAGATGAGAATTTGTAAACGAGAAAATTTTTGTGAATTAATCAAATTAATCGAACCTTGTCCAGAAGATATTATAATTGTGGCGACAGGGAGACTAACGACGCTTGCTACGTTATTTTTATTGTATCCAAATATAATGGATCGTATTTGTTCGTATTATATAATGGGCGGCGCTTTCCTATTTCCAGGTAATGTTACACCAGTATCTGAAGCGAATTTTTATGGTGATCCAATTGCAGCAAATATTGTTATGAAATATGCGAAAAACGCTAGCATATACCCGTTAAATGTAACACAGGGCGCGCTTATTACGCCTGAAATGGCCAATATAATAGATAAACAAGGAACTGGACAGGCGAAACTCATTAAACCAATGATTGATTTTTATTATGAGAATTTCTATAAAAAAGAATATCCGGGTATTGGTGGAAGTCCTATACACGATTTACTACCGTTTATCTCGTTTATAAATGACAGTATTTTCGAATATAAAAAATCGGCAGTGTGGATTAGTACGACAAATGATGTGACTAGGGGCCAAAGTGTAGCAGACTTTAGAAAAATAGCTGAGCCAACAAGGTTTGATGATCGGCCGATTCAAAGAATTGCTGTTGGTTTTAACTATGCAGCTTTTAAAGAAGAGTTTATGCGAACAATATTGAAGCCAGATTGTTCTTAATGTGTGTAATAACAAGTCGGATAAATCGTTAGTTCAAAAAAAGGTTTAATCTGTGTGTATTATTCTCAAAAATCTTAAAGTTGAACAACATGAATAACTTATGAAAAATGTCACATAACTAATGGTAAGCAATTGTTTCTAATTATATTTTGATTGGTGAAATGTAAAGGAGGTTATTATATGATTTGGTCTTTAATCGTCGGTGGTATATTAGGATGGCTTGCGAGCTTAATTACTGGAAAGGACGTACCTGGTGGTGTAATTGGTAATATTATTGCTGGTATTATCGGTTCTTGGGTTGGTTCGAAATTACTTGGTAGTTTTGGTCCAGTCATTGGCGGATATGCAATTATTCCAGCTTTAATCGGTGCGATTATTTTAATTTTCATCGTAAGCTTCTTATTACGAGCAATGCGAAAATGAATGTAAGGACTGTTTACATTTGTAAGCAGTCCTTTTTATATGTTATGCTAGTATTATACAATCAGGAGGTGTCAGCATTGAAATCATTTACAGTAAATTTCCATCAAGAAGATAATGCAAAAGCGACAACAGTACATAAATTAAGTGAAGAGGACTTCAATAAAGCAACTGAAAAAGGTACTCGTCATTTATTTGATTTAGATACAAACGTTGGCTTCTTCGTATTCTTTGATGCAGAAGATGCAGAAGGAAATGATCAATACTTAATGTTACAATATGAAGGGGATCATGAAGAACCAACTGCATGCTACGGATTTGATTTAAAACTATACTATCAATTTTTAGCACTATACTTAAACGATCTTGAATTCCAAGGCGAAACAGATGAGGAAGAGGAAGAATACGGTCCAATTCATCATTTAGCGCATTTACTTTATCATATTGTTGAAGATGGTAAATCAATCGAAGTGTAATATACATATTTGAAGCTGCTCTTTTTGGGCAGCTTTTTTATATGACATTGAAATGGTGTACTGTAAGCTAAATAAGGTGAAATTTTAATCAGTGGGGGTTTTGTTCATTCCCACTGATTATCAGCCCTCACCAATTTAGCTTTTACGGGCAGCAGGGCCCCCACCTAACTGCTTTGTTTCCGCTGAATTTTGAGGTGGGGATCTTACTGCCCGGCAAATAGCGGGATAAATTAATAATAGAAATTTATTTATTACTTTCATGTTAGCGTCTTAAAACACCTGTTATAATGATTGTAATTAAATTCTTGGAGGCTAATTCTATGCTTGTAGATGTAAAAGCTTTTATTAAAGCTGCAGGTTTAACATGTATTTCATCATTAAGTGGAGATAACACGTTTGCTTATAATTTTGAAACAGTAAAAAACACTATCGCTACATTTTTTAAGAAGCTAAGATTTACCGTTTAATTTCATTTCAACCAGTAGGAAAAGAGTAATCACTTCCTACTGGTTTTTTTGTTTCAAGGAGCTGTTGTGACAGTATAGATAGAGGATATTATCATTGAGAAGAGAAGGTTTAAAGAAGGAGATGAATACGATGATTAACAATATAATTCCAAGTTTTTTAAAATTATGGGAAAGTGACGATTTAGAATTAGAAGTCCTTAATTAATACTATACTTCGCATCCGGTTGATTATCGAAATGAATAAAATACAATAGGGGGTAAAAATGATGAAGGTATATTTGAAAATAGTTATGTTATTTCTTACTTTTACATGCACATTTGCATTAGCAGCATGTAAAGGGACAGACGAAAAAAAGGAAGCAAATCCAGCCTCGGAAAATAATAAAAATGAACAAAGCAATTCTTCAGAAGAAAAGAAAAATCTTGAAGCAAAACCAAGTAATGAAAAAACAATAAAACCATCAGCTGAGCAAGATTCGAAAGATAGAACACTTAATCAAAAATCAATTAACCACGTTAAAGATTTGTTTGAACTAGCAAAAGAAGGAAAGGTACCTAATGTGCCATTTGGAGCCCATACAGGGGATATTGAAGAAATTGAAAAAGCGTGGGGGAAAGCAAATAAAACCGAATATGCAGGGAATGGAATGTACGCAACTTTTACAAATAAAAATGTTGTTTTCGGATTTAATAAAGGGTCACAAGTTTTTGATGTACGCTCATATCATGCAGAACTAAAATTGATTACATTACAAGAAATTGAAAAAGCATTAGGAAAACCATCTTCAGTTAAAGAGAATGGTGAAGATAAAATATATGTATACAAAGTAAATAACCAGTATGAATTGAAATTTGTCATTCCAAAATCGACTGGTAAGGTCGATCATATTTCCGTATTTTCGCCAGAGGATAGTATTAATAAAATGGCAGGATAAGAAATTAAGTGATTTCAAAAACACCTCACTTTCTTGAAGTGAGGTGTTTTTAGTTGTAAACAAGGAACGTCTCCTGTCATATAAAACATACTTTCATATGCAAAATACTTCACTTTTGTTTTTTAATATTCATCCAATAAGAAATATTGATCTACTGAAAAAGTAGTAACCTATAAATTATGTGTAGGATGGTTCACGATTTTTTTACGTTCCAAACTTTGAACAAATAGCGCTTGAACAATACCTCCAACTAATAAGAAGCTAGCACAAATATAAAACAGTATACTTCCATTTAACTTACTTAATATAACTGCACCAATAATTGGTCCACACGTTCGAGATATATCCCAGTGTATACCATAAATTGAAAAATATAAACCACGTTTATCATGAGGTGCAATTTCTGAAACGAATCGTAATAAATGGTTTAGAGCAATACTTTCTCCAATGACTAAAAAGAGTAAGGTGAAGAATAACGACAATATCGTCGTTGAATAACTAAAGCCAACTGCAGCTATTGTATAGCAGGCGTAAGAAATAAGGATGATTTTCGCCATAGAAAATCGTTCAGACCATTTTACGAGGAAGATTTGTAGAATGATTTCCAAAATGGCTTTGCATGTTGAAATAAATGCGAGTATGAATACGAGATTAGGAAATACATGTTCTGCAAAAATACGATAATTCGTCTCAGTTTGTGCATAAAAAAAGCTAATAGGAAGTGTAGAAACCATAAGACCGAATATGGCGTAATGTTTAAAAGCAAATTGCTTTGGTGAACTTGCCTCAACTGTTTGTTTCGACTTACTTATAGGTGGAACAGTTTCTGGGAGCTGGGTCCAAACAACAACGGCATATATCGTAAGAGTTACACTTTGCACGATAAATAAATATTCTGGGTGAGTATTATAAAAATTTGCACCGATTAAAGGGCCGACTACGGATCCGATTGCTCCCATCGTTTGTAGGAGAGCAAAAATTTCTGCTTGCTGCTCTTGTTTTGTTAAATCAGCAATTTGTGCACGTTGAGCTGGAATATATAAGGAACGGCCAATACCATTAATGACATATAACAGTGCAAATATAAAAACGGATTGAGCGAAAACGAAACTACCGATTGCAACACCTTGTAGTAATAATCCGAGTAACATAATCTTTTTTCGGCCATATTTATCAGTAATTCCTCCAGCAATAAGTGTAAATAAAATGTCTGAAAGTGGCTGTAATCCGAAAATTAGCATAGTTATTATTACATTGCCGTTTAACATTTTATTGACGTAAATAATCATAATGAGAGCTAACATAGATTCAGTCGTTCGGGTTAATAATTCACCACACAATCTAATAAAAATAGGTTTATTGTAACGAAGTAAGAGATAATTCAATATTAATTCCTCCTTTCTATATTGAAATGATAAGATGAAAGGAGAGTTGGAAAAAGGGTAGAAACTATAGGGAGGATTTTTCACCTTTTAGGGGGAGTATGATGTTTATTTTAGATCAATACATTGAACTATGGATTGCTTATGGAAAAGGAAAAAAAGAGGGAGAACGATTGGAAGTAACAGTGCAAAATATATCTGGTACATTATTTTGTACAGAGCGCAATAGTAAATTAATTATAAAAAAATTAGATGAGTTAAATTGGATTAAGTGGTTTCCAGGTCGCGGCAGAGGAAATCGGTCTAAGTTAATATTTCAAAAGCACCCGATATCTTTAATTTTAGATAGAGGAAAAGAAATAACGAAAAAAGGGGATGTGAAAAGCGGAAGTATATTTGTGGAACGCTATAGCTCACATTTTCCATCGGTAAAGGGAGAATATCATTCCTGGGTGGATTCAATATTTGGTCATAAGGTTGAAATGACATCTGAAGGGAGAAGAGATGTACTCCGGTTGCAAGTACAAATGAATTTAGATATCACATTAGATCCTGTATACGCTACAATGCGCTCAGAATGCCATATGGTAAAACATATATTCGACACACTCGTGTATGTAGACGGTAATACAAACATTATAGAGCCAAGACTTGCATTTCACTGGGAATATAATGACGCTGAAAAAATATGGACGTTTTACTTACGAAAAGGAGTTCACTTTCATAATGGAAAACAACTTACTGCACATGATGTTATATACTCGTTGAATCGATTTATGAAGCTGGAAAATAATGCACACGCATGGATGTTACAACACGTTGAAAGTATCCGTTCAGTGGATGACTACGTTTTCGAAATTCAATTACATACAGAAAATCGAATGTTTTTACATATGCTAAGTGCAGAACAGTGTTCTATCGTGAATGAAGATGAAGCAGGAGGGTTAATTGGAACAGGGCCTTTTCAATTATATAAAAGTAATGAAAATCTGTTCATTTTAGAAGGACATCCTTTATATTTTCGTGAAAGACCTTTTTTAGATCGTATTGAGTTGTGGAATGTAGAACAAGGTGTAAGTACATACGATGTTTTAGTAAAGGCGCAGTATAAAGATAAAGAAAAACATAATAAAGAATTGTCTCGGCTTGAGTCGAACGTGACATATATAACATGTAATCTTACGAAAGAAGGACCAATGCAAGATGCGTTATTTCGGAAAGCGTTATATAACATCATTCATGGTTATACAATCGTTCAAGAACTCGGCGGAGAACGTGGAGAAGTGGCAAAGAAACTAATATTAGCAAATGAAAGCATAGTAGATATTGACGAAGATATCGAAAGTTTAATTAAAAGGAGTACTTATCATAGTGAAGTGCTACAACTCTACACATTTACAGGACGAGATCATGTTGAAGATGCACAATGGATACAAAAAGAGTGTGCGAAGTACGGGATTCGTGTAGAAAATAATTTTCTTGAGATAGAAGAGCTATTGGAAGTAAGTACGATACAAAAGGCCGATATGATGCATGATAGTGCCACAATAAGTGAACGAATAGAAGATAGTTTATTATATATGTTTCTTACAAAAAATAGTTTTATTCATGGACAAAGCAGCATGGACTTTCATGAAAAGTTGTCTCCTTATTTTAGACAAGAAGAATTAGAGAAAAGAGTTACACTGTTACGCGATATCGAGGATACTTTGTTACGTCAAATTCATATTATTCCTTTATATCGTAATAAACAAGAGGTAAGTACACATGAAAAAGTTCAAAATATAATGATTAATTCACAAGGTTGGATTGATTTTTATAATATTTGGTTTAAATCTTGATATATAAGGGCTTTTGCACATTTTCATAAGATGTGTAAGAGCCTTTTTGTATGTGAGAATAGGTTTGTTTTACACATTGTTACGCTACTTGTGATAAAAGTCTATTTACAGCGTAACAGTGTTATGTTACATTGTTATCAGGAAGGAGTGTTATACAGTTGAGTACAGATTTAATTTCAAAAAAAGATTTATTAGAACTAACTGGTATTTCATACGGACAGTTATATAGGTGGAAAAGAAAAAATTTAATTCCGGAAGATTGGTTTGTACGAAAATCAACGTTTACAGGTCAAGAGACATTTTTTCCGAAAGAAAAGATATTAGAGCGTATCGATAAAATCCAAACGATGAAAGAGGATTTATCACTTGATGAACTAGCTAACATGTTTTCACCGAGTGTGAGAGAAATTCTTTTAACAAAGGAAGACATTTTATGCAAGGGAATTGCATCAGAACCAGTTTTACAATTTTTCATAGAACAAACGAATAAAACAGCAGAGTTTCAATTTGTAGACATTCTTTATGTGTACATGTTAGAAGAATTACTACAATCAGGAGAGATTAGTTTAGAAGAAGGAAAAATGGTCTTGCAAGTTTTACGTGAAAATTATGAAGCAATGAAACATAAAACTTGTGACTTAATCATCGTCCGAAAGTTAGGGATTTCTACATGTTTATTAGTTTCAAACGTGGACGATTTAATTTTTGAAAAAGGCACCAAAATCGTTTTACGCGAAGCGATTATGAAATATACCGAAGCATTAAAAACTAAATTGTTGTAGTGGAGGAGAAAGTATGCGTACAGATAATTTGATTATAAATGGTTACGGTTCATCGAATGGCGGCGAGTTTCATAAAGTGCAATTAAACGGAAAAGGAACTGTGAATGGAAATGTTGAATGTGAGCAATTTGAATGTAACGGTTACGGTGCAGTTACTGGTGATTTGAAAAGTAGCAGTGCACGAATTAGCGGATCTGGTAAAGTTGATGGTACAGTTCATGCTGAAACGATGCGAATTGATGGAAAAGCAACAATTACGCAAAATGTAAAAGCAAACAGTTTGAAAATTGCAGGAAAAGGTACGATAGGTGGAAATGTCACTGGTGAAGAATTTAAAGTCAATGGTCAAGCTACAATTGACGGTAATTGTGAAGTGGATACTTTTTCTTCAGAAGGACAATTTACAATTGGTGGTTTATTAAGCGCAGATGAAATTAATATAAATATTCACGGTACATGTCGAGCGAAAGAAATTGGTGGTCAAACGATTAAAGTAAGACATAGATCAGGTACATTTAGTAGGTTATTTAAAACAGTGTTTGGCTTGCAGTTAGAAGCTGAACTATTAGAAGGTGACAATATCGATATTGATTATGCTCATATAAGAACGGTAAGAGGAAACAATGTTACAGTAGGAGCAAACTGTGAGATTGAACTGATTGAATATACCGGTGTTCTTACTGTTGATAAAAATGCAAATGTAAAAGAAATTAAGCAGGTTTAACGGAAGGGAGAAATCAGTATGGAACATCCACATAGTCTCACAGTAAATGGTTCTGGTAATTCAGCAGGCGGAGATTATAATAAAGTGAAGATTCGCGGTGAAGGAACAATTACCAATGATATGAGTTGCAATGAGTTTAAAACGTACGGAACGAGTGATGTACACGGTAATGTGAAAGTGAAAAACTATGTCGTGTATGGAGATAACGAAGTACAAGGAAATGTAGATGCGGAATATGTAAAAATATATGGTAATACACAAATTCATGGTGATGCTCATATTGAAAAAACAAAAGTTAGAGGTATGATAGATATTGAAGGAAAGTTTTCAGGTGATTTCGTAGATGTAAAAGGTGCTTTAAATGTAAAGGGAGATATTGAAGTAGAAGATTTATCATTAACTGGTGGTCTTGAAAGTGATGGATTACTTAATGCTGAAAATATTCAAATCTCACTTCGTTATGAAGGCAGTAAGGTAAGAGAAATTGGTGGTAAAAAGATTACTGTTCGTAAAAAAGCGAGATTTATTCCTTTTACTAGTCATGCTGGAAACCTCCAAACTTCGATTGTTGAAGGAGATGATATCTATTTAGAACATACGATTGCTGAAGTTGTAAGAGGCAACAACGTCACAATTGGTCCTGGATGTGAAATTAGTGTTGTAGAATATCATACTAGTTTTAATCAAAAAGGTAATGCAGTCGTAAAAGAACATAAACAAATATAAGTAGTATGAGGGAGAGCAAGAGATATGGTTGAGAAGAATAATAAGCTCGGCTTTGTTGTGGCGGGCTTATTGCTAGGTATTTTAATGGCATCGATGGATAATACCATTGTCGTAACGGCGATGGGAACAATCGTTGGTGACTTAGGAGGCCTCGAAAACTTTGTATGGGTCGTTTCTGCCTATATGGTCGCAGAAATGGCAGGCATGCCGATTTTCGGTAAGCTATCAGATATGTATGGTAGAAAGAGATTCTTTATTTTCGGTTTAATTGTCTTTATGATTGGTTCGGCACTTTGTGGTACTGCTGAAAATATTACACAGTTAGGTATTTATCGTGCCATTCAAGGTATTGGCGGCGGGGCATTAGTGCCAATCGCGTTTACTATCGTTTTTGATATTTTCCCACCTGAAAAACGCGGGAAAATGGGTGGTTTATTCGGAGCGGTATTTGGATTATCTAGTATTTTCGGGCCATTACTTGGCGCATATATTACCGATTACATTAGCTGGCACTGGGTATTTTATATTAACTTACCACTTGGCATTTTAGCACTTATTTTTATTACATTCTTTTATAAAGAATCACGCGTTCATAGAAAGCAAAAAATTGATTGGTTTGGCGCAATTACTTTAGTTGGTGCAGTAATTTGTTTAATGTTTGCTTTAGAACTAGGTGGACAAAAATATGATTGGGATTCTAGCTTTATTTTAAGCTTATTTGGTGGATTCGCCATTTTAATCATCGCATTCATTTTTATTGAACGAAAAGTAGAAGAACCAATTATTTCATTTGAGATGTTTAAGCAGCGCTTATTCGGAATGAGTACAATTATTGCTTTATGTTACGGTGCTGCATTTATGTCAGCAACTGTGTACATTCCGTTATTTATTCAAGGTGTATACGGTGGTACCGCAACAAACTCAGGATTATTACTTTTACCGATGATGTTAGGATCAGTCGTAACAGCGCAGTTAGGCGGATTTTTAACAACTAAACTTAGCTACCGAAACATTATGATTATTTCTGCGGTTATTATGCTAATTGGACTATTCTTATTAAGCACGTTAACACCAGAAACAAGTCGTGCATTATTAACAGTTTATATGATTATTATCGGATTTGGAGTCGGTTTCTCATTCTCTGTACTAAGTATGGCAGCTATTCACAACTTCGGTATGGAACAGCGCGGGTCTGCGACTTCAACGAGTAACTTCATTCGTTCGTTAGGAATGACACTAGGCATTACAATCTTCGGAATGATCCAAAGAACAGGTTTCCAAGATCAATTAGAAGAAGCATTTAAAGGGATGAGCGGGGGAATGAATACAAACGCTTTAGGGGATTCAAGAGCTATTCTATCAGAATCGGCAAGATCTCAAATCCCTCCGCAAATATTAGATAAGATTATTGACGCTCTTTCTAGTTCAATTGTTCAAACATTCATGTGGGCATTGGTACCAGCTGGATTAGCATTCATATTCATTTTCTTTATGGGAAATGAGCGCATGGTAATTAAGAAACAACAAACGAATAAAAAGAGTGAAACATCAAAAGCGTAATGAAAAAGCTCCTTTCTAATTGGAAAGGAGCTTTTTCGTATGTACGGTGTTAGATTAGCCTTCGATAATTTCGTATTCTTCGTCTGCAAGTAATAAAATTTGCGTTTTCTTGCCTTTGTTTTGAACTTCGATTACATCGTATGCGCCTAAGTCTCTTACTTTGCTTTGAGAAGCGTTAACCATAACTTCAATAGAATCAATTAAGATATCTTCTTCAATATATGATTCAGGCAATGCCATATCTTCAGTATCTAATACACACGCATATAGATTTTGTAAATTTTCAGCAGTTGGGTTTTGTTCCTCAACATCAATGATGTTTTTTACTGCTTCCATATTTTCCTCTTTTGCTTGGTATACTTTAATTTTAGCCATTGTTTTAATCTCCTTTATAACGTAATCGTAGAGGCTACACCTTATTATAACGTTTTTTTCATGAAAGATGAAATTGTTATATGTATTTATAGTAAAAATTATGTTTCCTTACTCAAAAATGGTGTGATTTCCATATAAATGTACGATTAGGTAACGATATTGCTACGTTAACGTTATATTGTCCAAGCTTTTCTTATTTTCTTCTCATATATATGTAGTAGCAATTCTATATAGAGAAGGGATGGAGTGTAAGTGGGGTGTGAACCGAAACGTGATTGTGGGTGTTGCCAAAATAGTATATGTGAGTTTTTACAGAGTCTAGAACCGTATACAAAAGTTGAAAGTATCATAATAGCAGGAAACGAAATTGCTGTATCTTATTTTCTTTCATTTAATAAGAAAACAGGTATCGTATCATTCGTACAAGAAGACAATGAGGTTATATTTGTCGATTGTTCAAAGATTGATGCAATTCGAATAGGGAAAGTATGTAGTTGCAAAACAAAAGTTAAATATATTGAAGAGGACTTTAGCTTGCTAGGAAATGTTTGCCCGCATTGTTTAACAGAGGGGAGTACAATCTTTTTCGATTTTAACAATCCTGAATTAAATGTGTCTTTCCAAGCAACAACAATTAATCCACCTAGATGTACTGAATTTACAGATGATCTCGGGAATGTAGTAAAGCAAATTACTATAGTAGGTGAGGCGAGAGTTTCTAGAGATTTTGTTCAAGTACCTGAACTGGTAGGTTTTCGATTACTTTTATCACATCCAGCTGGAGACCCTTTAAACTACGGATTATTATTTATTAATTTTCCTGATACGATTTTTATTTTTATATTGGCATCAAGCGGATACCTTTCCATTTCGAACTGTTTAAAAATAGAGGGCGGAACTGGTGATGCCGAAATAGAAGAGATGAAAAAAATGATAGAGGATGACGTTAACACGTACAAATCAGTTGTTAAATTGACTAAAGTATATAAGAACGGTGAGACGGAATCTTTTATTTATAAAAATGAGTTATAACACATGTATTTAAATGCACCCTCAAACTATTGTTGAGGGTTGTTACATAATTAATTATGTTGGTCCTTCAAACCGTTTGTTAACGGGTAAGAAATATATTTATTGTTGACTTATTTTATATGTTGATCATTTCATAGTTAGTAGATGTTATAATCATTTTATGTTTACTGATATTTTATAAATATTCGAAGTTTTAATTTAATAGTCAATTGCTTTTATGATGAACAGGTGGGTATGTATATGAATACGAATTATGGAGCGCTCATGAAAATGTTAAGAGTAGTTGATTCTAAAGAAGGCGGGAATGTAAATGATATATGAAGCGAATATACATACAAGAAAAAAACTAGTTTCTATGTTTGAGGATTTCAATAACGTTGTTTTACTTTCTTATTTACAAGGGCATATGGGTACTGCTTGGGTAAATGATCTTGAAAATCCAAAAGTAGCACAAGTTACGGTAGGGATTTTTACATTTTACGCTGGAGACCCAAATACGAAAGAAACAGAAGAGTTATTACGTAATATTCCAGAAAGAATTTTAGTTATCGTAAATAGTGAAGAGTGGAAACAACGCTTAGAAACATTCCATGAAAGAAAAATAGATAAGTTTTTACGTTATAAATTCAAACGAAATCCAGAAGTTTTTAATCGTTCAAAATTAAAATCTTTTATATCAGCACTTCCAAAAGAATATGAGTTAAGAAGAATAGACGAGCATATCGCAAATAGCCCTACATTACATAAGATATCTGAAGATTTCACAAGTCAATTTCATTCGGTAGAAGATTATATAAACCGTGGTATAGGTTATAGCATTTTATATAACGGAGAAGTTGTATGCGGTGCATCCTCGTATAGTATTTATAATGATGGGATTGAAATTGAAGTTGCGACTGATCACAATCATAGAAGAGAGGGCTTGGCAACTGTAGTAAGTGCAGCTCTTATATTGGATTGCTTAGAAAATGGAAAGTATCCAAACTGGGACGCAGCGAATACTACATCTGCTAAACTAGCAGAAAAGTTAGGATATGAATTTGATAAGGCATATGATACTTATTTTGTGGATAATAGATGAGTGAAGGAGTTACATACTAAAAAATAAATGCGCCCTAGTACGTAAGTCTAGGGCGCATTTATTAGTTGGTAAATATCTTCATAACAATCATATCATATTTTATCTTTTGAATGTTTGGAATTAAAGATATTTATGTGACTTTTTGAAAAAATAAAAGAGCAGCTAGCAAAAGCCAACTGCTCCTCTCTCAGGAGGAATGGAGAAATACAATCATATTATCTATAGTATTGACAGAACATAGAGTTTTAATCAAAGCCCGATTGGTGAGGGGTTTGATTAAAACTCCCACTGATTAAAGTTTCACTTTATTACATTTACAATTTAAATAGTAGAACGTGTTTATCGTAGTTCTCCAAACACCAATTATATTTTTTTAGAATAATTGGATGGACTGCTTCTGTCGTAGTATCGACTTCAGTATATCCATATTTCTTATAAAAGTTTTCTAATTCCTCAAAAGGAAGACAATATACATTTTGTATTTGTGATTTTTTCGCAGTTTCTACTAAAAATGAAACAAGCTCACCAGCTAATTGAAGCCCTCTAAATTGAGGCAGAATAAAAATCCCGCCCATTTCTAAAGTATCTTCATCTATTTGGACTAATCGGCCAACACCTGCATACTCGTTGTTATATGTAATAATTGCAACTTTATCTCTTTTTAAATCACTTCGTACAAATCCTATTGAGTCATATTGATTATTAACCCATTCTAAATCGTTAGATGTGGCCAATTGAATACTCATATACATCCTCCTTGGAAATACTAGCGCTTTCTTCATTATATAGAACATAACATACTATATCAAAGGAACCTTGAGGTAGCCCATTTGTTTAAGTTATTAGTTAAAAGTGTGGGGTTGCTGGCATTGAAATGATGGCTTCACCAAACATAGGATAATAATCTTGTGAATTTAGTGTTACATAGTCAAAATAAAAATTAGTTCATGCGTTCGGTAATGCACGATGGTTTAAGTGTAGAGAAGATCATAGGGGTATTTTAATTAGTAGCTACTGTATTCATTGAAGTTATTAAGGAAATGTCGTAATCCCTAGCCTTAGTGATACAAATCATATTATGGTTTAGTAAAAAAACTCTTCCTGAAAAAGAGGGGGATTAAAGATAAGAGCACTTCGAAAAGTGCCCTTCAGTAAACGACTACTTATTCTAAAAAGAAAGGATGCAATATATTATATGAAGTTTAGTGTATTTAAGTATGGGTCTTTTATATAAAAGTTTTATTTTGTTCCGAATAAAAAGGCGGTTGTTTCCGCAACCACCTTTCAGTAAAACAAAGCACTTTTTATGAAATAAATTATGGATGGTCCCTAAAAAAGGTTATAGGATATACCCACATTTTTATAACTAAAGTGACGAACTCAGGTTATAAGGAAGGAACAATTATATTGTATGAAATCTATTCTAGAGTAGTCACAAAGAAAGTTGTCTTCTTATTAGAAGGCAGCTTTTTTTATTAGAAAAAGAAGTAGAAGATTAAGTTACTTGTCCAAACAAATTTTAAAAAAATACATAAAATGCTATTAGTTAGTCAATATTTTAATATTGCTAATTTTTAAGACTAAAAGGGGTGATTTTATGTGTGAATGTGAAGTTTGTAGACGAAAGAAAAATCGGGATCCATTAAACCGGGAGTTTGAGCCGAAAAAACGAGTTCATGAGCCAAAAAAAGAGGATTGTGAGCCAAAAAAAGAAGATTGTGAGCCGAAAAAAGAAGATTGCGAATCATTAAATGATTATTCGTTTAGTAAAAATGCAAATTTTTTAGAGGCAGCTATACAAACAGATGAAATCGATCAAATTTCTGAGGAATATATTGAAATAGTTGATTCAGCAGATGTACAAGTTACTACTACAGATACAAAAGCCGCGCTATCTATCCAAGCGGCATTACAAGCAGCTATCGTAGTTGTAGTAAGTATTTCTATAGCAGATAGTGAAAAGGCAGATAAAATAACACAAGAATTATTTCAAAAATCAGCTATTAAACAAATTAATAGACAAAAAACATTTATTAAAAATTCTAGAAACGTAACCGTAACAACTACTGATACAGATATTGCAGTGAATATTCAAATTCTCCTTCAAATTTTATTAGCTTTATTAGTTAAACTAAACATTTTATAAAGTGTCTATCCTATTGATATTTAGCTATAAGTTTTCACTCTAAGTAAATGTTTTTTGTTGTAATACGTGGTACAAGCTTGGACTTTTTATTATGACTGAATTAATATTCAAGATTAATGGTAAAGCAAGTGTGGAAAACTACAAATAAAGATAAAATACATGATTTAACAGTAATGAAACTTATATTTATGTGAAGTGAAGGAAAGCTGTCTTCTTATTAGAAGTCAGCTTTTGATTTTATTAGCAAAAAGAAGTGAAAATAGAAGATTAAGTTACTTGTCCAAGCAATTTTTATTTCATTACATATAATGCTCGTAGATATTTAAAATTTTTATAGAAAATTGATTGGAGTGAATATTGTAAATGGATGATTTAAACAAATTTTCTTCCTTTAAGTTTGATAAGGATCAAAAGAATATAATTATAGACCTTTTACTCTCAGATATTTTTAATAGGCATGGGATAAATGAAGAAAAATTAAAAAATTTATCACCAGAAAAAAAGCAGCAAATTAAAAGTATTGTTTCTGAAATACAATCACAAGTTAATAATTATTTAGATTGAAAGGGGGTGAACGCATGGACAAAACATGTCATTCAGATGAAAATAAAAAGTGGAGTGCATTAGATTCCTCAAATCCTCATCCATCTTTTAAAAATGCTAGCGTTTCAGAAGCAGCTGCGCAAGAAAGTAAAACGTATCAAATTTCTGAAGAATCTATTACAATTGTAGATTCAGCAGATGTAGAAGTTACTACTACAGATACAAAAGCTGCTTTATCTATTCAAGCAGCATTACAAGCAGCTATCGTGGTTATAATAAGTATTTCTATAGCAGATAGTGAAAAAGCTGACCGTGTAGCACAAGAATTGTTTCAAAAATCATCTATTAAACAAATTAATAAACAAGAAACTGTTATTAGAAATTCTAGAAATGTTACAGTTACGACTACGGATACAGACATAGCAGTAAATGTTCAAATTCTTCTCCAAATTTTATTAGCTTTACTAGTAAAATTAAATATTTTATAAAATGTTTAACTTGTTTTTATCTAGTGATTCTTACAGGTGAATATTCACTGTTTTAATTATAGTACAGGCTATAAATATTTATCATAACTGGACTAATATTCAACATCACCAAAGTATGAATGTAAACAAACAATGTGATGGAAAATAAAGTTTGGTTATTTTATGAAAATGTAAAAGCCATTTCCTTTATTGGATTTGGCTTTTCAATTTTAAACAGTATGAATTTGAAAAGATTATATTAAGATAAAGAATTAAAATATAATGATACAAAATACTTATAAAATTATTCGTGTTTTAGAAAAATAATAAGAAAAAGGTGTTTAAAATAGAATCATTTTCATTAACAGTTCAAGTTTTGAAGAATAGTGCATACAATATAAAGTGTTTTCCTTTCTTCATTTAAGTTTTACGTATATAATTTAAAAGTACTATTTTTATTTTATTATTTTATATTTATAACAGAATAGAGGTTTAAAAATGGGTGTTAAAATCATTACGGATAGTGCGGCGGATTTACCAGTAGAATTGCTGCAAGCATATGATATTGATTTAATTCCACTCCGTGTATATGATGAAGCAGAAACAGAGTATTTAGATGGAGTAACATTAGAGTCAGTTACATTATTGCAAAAAATGAGAGAAGGCGCTGTTTATAGAACGTCATTGCCTTCACTTGAAACGTTCCAAGAAAAATTTGTTTCTTATGCAAAAGAAGGTAATCCTTGTATATATTTAGCTTTTTCATCTGAACTGTCTGGTACATATCAATCATCAGTTGTCATTAAAGAGGAAGTAAAAGAAACATATGCTAACTTAGATTTAGAAATTATTGATACGAAATGTGCTTCGCTTGGTCAAGGTCTTGTCGTTTTAGAAGCTGCTAAAATGGCAAAAGACGGCGCATCAAAAGAAGATATTTTAAAGCGTGTTGATTTTCTAATGAGCCATATGGAACATATCTTCACTGTAGCTGACTTACAGTACTTAGTGAGAGGTGGACGTTTAAGTAAAGTCGCAGGATTTATCGGTGGTTTACTAAACATTAAACCGATCTTAAACGTGGAAGAAGGAAAACTTGTACCACTTGAAAAGGTACGAGGGAAAAAGAAAGTATTAAGCCGTATTGTTGATATTATGGAAGAACGTGGTAAAGACCTTAAAGGTCAAACAATCGGTATGACTCACGGTGACGATTTAGAAACAGCGGAAGCATTAAAATCATTAATTACGGAAAGATTTGGCTGTGAAGTATTTATCGTAAATACAATTGGTGCAGCAATCGGTGCACATACAGGACCTGGCGTTATAACGTTATTTTTCTTAAATGAAGTAGAGTAAAGGATTGATCTTTTGATCAATCCTTTTTTATTTTTTAATCTGTGATAATCGGTCGATATGGTATTGATGAAGATAAAATCTTTGAAGTTTTCCTATATCAAATGCAATCTTGTAGAGGGATTATTTTTTATATGTGTAATGATACTTAATGGTAGAAGAAAAGAGTATAAATAAGAATATATTTATAGGAATTTAAATATTTGAAGATATCAAAATTTTTCCATTTCATATATAATTGTGTGTGGAGAAATATCTGTAACTATTTGTAAAAATAGGAGGCGGCTATAAAAATGCAAGAAAGTGCTAGATGGGATTTAAATCGCTTGTATTTGAATGAGGATATTCTATTTCCGATTTTGGAGTTGAAAGAGCAATATTTTGTAACAAAAGATGTAGAGATTCTTTCAAAGCTTATACAAGCTATTGAAAAAGCAGAATACTATTTGTACTGTCGATCGGTTGAAGAAAGTGTTCCATCTGACCTTACTAAATTGACCGTGAAAGTGAAGGAACTAAAAAGTGAATTACAGCAAGTAATAAAACATAATGAAGTGGAAACTTCAGATAATACTAAGTTAATAAAAGATGAACTTAATGCGTGGGAAAATATGTACATACAATTACGGGATAGGATAGAAATAGAGCACAATAATAAACTATTATCCTTTGGACAAGCAAATACTATTGCAATGAATAGTGATAATGAAAAGGAAAGATTAGAAGTATTCGATTCATTAACATGTGCTTTACATAAGGAAAAAGAAATCTTTGCTACTGTATTAAATCAAGTAGGGAGATTGCGTAATGCAAAGAGTAATGAAATAGAAGATAGAGAGATTTTAACACAATCTTTTCATGCGAATGGCATTTCAGAAACTGTATTATTCCAAATGTGGAATGTGACAGAAGAAAACCTTGATAAATTAGTAAGTGCTTTAAACGTGTATAAGAAAGGGAAAGCTTCGATTACATGGCATGAACTTATGACAGTAAAGGAAAGTAATGAGGTCATGATTCCTTTTTCAGTAGCAGTACAAAACGTTTATGATGCATGTAAGAATATTGATCAAGAATTAGCAGAATTTGCACGTAATGCGATAGAAAGTGGATGGATAGATGCTGAACCGAGAGAGAATAAACCACCAGGTGGGTTTTGTGCTCCATTTTTCAGTGAGAAAGAATCGAGAATCTCCATGCGTTATGATGGGAGTATAGATAGTGTAAGAGTGCTCGCTCATGAATTAGGACATGCTTGGCATTTTTATAATATGAGTTTTGAACAATCTACATCTTTTTTAGATGATTATTTGCCGATGAGTACGGCTGAATCAGCATCTATTTTCTTTGAAACGGTACTCTTAAATTATCTAATTGAAACAACGGATAGTAAAGATATGAAAAAGTCATTACTTAGCTGGAAAATAAGAAATAGTTTTAATTATGTAATGGCAATACGAGCATCGTATCAGTTTGAAAAAACATTTTATGAAAAATGTAAAGAGGGTCCATTAAGTGCTGATGAAATTGAGAAATTATCTATAATGGCACAAAAAGAAGCTTATGGAAAAGCTTTAAGTGAATACCAGCCGTTTGTATGGATGAAATATATTCAATTTTATATAGCAGATGTTCCTTTTTACAATTATCCATACACGTTTGGATATTTAGTAAGTTTTAGTTTATTAGAAATAGCTCAAGAAGGTAAAAGTACTTTTCATTCGAAATATAAAGAGTTCTTACGAGAAACAGGAAAGGCTCCAGTAGAGGAGCTTATGAAAAAACATTTTAAAATAGATATAAGAAATTATGAATTTTGGAATAAAGCTTTTATTCAAATTTCTAAAGACATTGATGAATATTTGCAGCTTATATAAGGGGAGAGTATAGTGGATCAACAGTTTATAAAAGGTATACCTTTTTCAACTTTAGAATATGCAAAAGCTATAAGTTTATTAAAAGGTTGGGTACATGAACAACAAGAGAAACCAAGGTTTGTAGTAACTGCAAATCCTGAAATTGTTATGTCTGCAAAGGAAAATACGGAAAAATCAAAGGAGTTTAAAAAGATGTTACTATCTGCGGATTTAATAACAGCGGATGGGATTGGTGTCATAATTGGCTCGAAAATATTAAAAGGAACTTTGAAAGAACGTGTTACTGGGGCGGATTTAACTCACGATTTAATAAAATATTGTAACGACAATGAATATCGTGTCTTTCTTTTTGGAGCTGCGCCAGAAAGTAATAAAAAGGCATTAGAAAAATTAAATGAGCAGTTCCCAGGAGCACAATTTAAAGGACAGCATGGATTTGTAAATGGTGAAGAAATAGAAGAAATAAAAATGAAAATTAAGCAATTCAAGCCGCATTTATTACTTGTAGGACTAGGTTCACCAAAACAAGAAGAGTTCATTTATGAAAACATACAAACATTAAACGTTCCGCTATCTATTGGTATCGGGGGAATGATTGATATAATATCTGGTACTGTAAAAAGAGCACCGAAAATAATGAGGGATACTGGAACTGAATGGCTGTATAGGTTACTCTCACAGCCGAAAAGATTAAAGAGACAACTTGTACTTCCGAAATTTTTATTGTCGGTTATGTCAGAGAGGATTAAAGGGATTAATTAATAAAGGGGACTACATACATGAACAGAATCGGCATTATCGGAGCAATGCAAATTGAAATAGATTTACTTTTAGAAAAGCTAGTAATACAAGAAGAACAGACAATAGCGGGAATGCCATTTTATATTGGAGAATTCATGGGAACAGAAGTAATTATTGCACGTTCTGGTGTAGGGAAAGTAAATGCAGCTGCATGTGCGCAAACATTAATTCATAAATTTAATGTAGACTCTATCATCAATACGGGCGTTGCTGGTGGATTACATCCAGATGTAAAAGTTGGTGATGTAGTTATTTCAACGAATGTTACCCATCATGATGTAAGTAAAAATCAAATGAAAAAATTATTCCCGTTTCAAGAGGAGTTTATTGCAAGTAAGGAATTGATAGAGTTAGCACGTAAAGCATGTAACAGTAATAGTTCAAATATTCAAGCTCACGAAGGAAGAATTGTAAGTGGTGAATGTTTTGTTGAAGATTCAAAGTTAAAGGCAAAATTAATAGATGAATACGCACCTCATTGTACAGAAATGGAAGGTGCAGCAATTGGACATGTTGCCTACATAAATGATATACCGTTTCTTGTTATACGATGTATTTCTGACAGTGCAGATGATGAAGCTCAAGTTTCTTATGATGATTTCGCGAAAACTGCTGCGAATTATTGCTCAGAAATTATTATTGAGATGCTTAAAAATATATCTGGTAAAACTATAGTCCAAAAGGAGAGATAGGAATGTTACAAGCATTAATTTTTGATATGGATGGAACATTATTTCAAACAGATAAAATTTTAGAATTATCGTTAGATGATACTTTTGATCACTTAAGATCACTTCAATTATGGGATACGGTAACACCGATTGAAAAATACCGTGAAATTATGGGTGTGCCGCTACCGAAAGTTTGGGAAGCTTTATTACCGGACCATTCTATTGAAATAAGAGAACAAACAGATGCATATTTTTTAGATAGACTAATTGAAAACATAAAAAGCGGAAAAGGCGCTTTATATCCAAATGTAAAAGAAATATTTACATATATAAAAGAAAATAATTGTTCAATTTACATTGCTAGTAATGGTTTGAAAGAATATTTACGAGCAATCGTAACGTATTATGCTTTAGACAAGTGGGTGACTGAAACGTTTAGTATTGAACAAATACAATCGCTAAATAAAGGTGACTTAGTTAAAAGTATTATGAACAAATATGATATAAAAGAGGCAGCGGTAGTTGGTGACCGGCTATCTGATATAAATGCAGCGAAAGACAACGGTTTACTTGCAGTTGGGTGCAATTTTGATTTTGCGCAAGAAGAGGAACTTGCTCAGGCTGATATAGTAATAGATGATTTAATAGAGTTAAAGCGGATACTGCCTGCTGTACAGAGATAAATAAAGTGTGTGCATTTTTTCCAAGTCCTATATGTCTTATTTTATGGAGGGAGTATGCTTAAAAATAATTTTAAAATTAGTAATATTCCTGCGGTTTTATGGGGAGAGAAGAGTGAAAAAGTTTTTATTGCAGTACATGGAAATATGTCAAATAAGGAAGATATAGTTATTCAAATATTAGCTGAAGAAGCCAATCAAAAAGGCTATCAAGTATTAAGTTTTGATTTACCTGAGCATGGAGAAAGAAAAAATGATAACACTCCTTGCAAAGTACAGTTTTGTGTTAGTGAATTATCTATAATTATGAACTACGCAAAAGTACATTGGAAAGAAATAAATGTGTTTGCATGTAGTATGGGAGCGTATTTTAGTCTTTTAGCTTATCAAAATGATGTGCTAGAAAAGGCATTATTTTTATCACCAGTAGTTAATATGGAACGAATTATCGAAAATATGATGAAATGGTTTAATGTAACACCGGAGCTTTTACAAAAAGAAATGACTATAGAGACACCTATTGGTCAAAAGTTATATTGGGATTATTTATGCTATGTAAAAGAGCATCCTATTAGTACATGGAATACAGATACATATATTATGTACGGAGCTAAGGATGAGCTGTGCGAATTTGAAACTATTAACTATTTTACAAAAAAACATCGTTGTGAATTAGAAGTTATGGAGACGGGTGAACATTACTTTCATACTGAAGAACAGTTGAAAATATTTGAACAGTGGTTACACAAGCATATCAATTAACAAATTATAATTTAACTTATACCTGCTAGAGAAGAATGGTGAATTTATAAACTGATATTATATTTGAGAGACATTATAAATGTATATGTATTCATTTAAGTAAACAGGTGCTTTAGTTCAATAAGAATTACACAACTTTAAAGAGCCTTACCACACACTAGATTGTAGCAAGGCTCTTATATTTTCATAATAAAATTAATTAACTGTATTATCGATTTACATATGAAGTGAAGTATATGCATACTATGAATTAAATAAAGTAACAACCATAAAAATGCTCAGAATAAATGATTCTCGAGCATTTTTATGTATTTTCGTACTTAGGGGGAATGGACTTGAAAGATATACATATTCAACAAATAGAAAATTTAATGGAATATGAATTCAGTCATCTCGTTCAAGACAGTGAAGAAGAAGGGTTTAATTTCCTTATAAGACTAATAAATGAATATAAACACAAAGTAAATGTATTCAATAAAACTGGAGAATGTTTATATGGTATTTTCCAAGGGGATATGTTAATCGGAGTTGGAGGTTTAAATAAAGATCCGTACACAAAAGACAATAAGATTGGGCGGTTGAGGAGATTTTATATTTCCAAGGATTATCGGCGTATAGGGTTAGGGAATTTATTATTAAATCAACTATTATGTCATGCGGAAAAGTATTTTGAAGTGATTGTTTTACATGCTGACACGAAGCAAGGGGATGTGTTTTATACTTCAAATGGATTTGTAAAAGGGGGATTATATAAGGGATCGAGTCACTACAAACTATTATAGAGATTGCTATCCAAAGAATAGCTACGGAAAGATATTTTCGTTGATAAATCGATATATTTTAAAAATCCCTGATATATATGAAGGTGCGACCCTTATATTAAAAACAACTTTTATAATTTCATTTACCAAATTGTTATTATAAAAAAGAGCACCTTAGCTTTTAAAATTTAGCTTATAAGGTGACTCCTTTTCATTCAATTACATTTTAACCTTCATTTGTTTCAATAATAATCCTGGTTTACCTTTTACATAATAAAAATGCGGATTATTTTCATCATCATAAAGCATAATATAAGGCTTTTCTTTTAGTGGGAGTAGTATAAGTATTTCGTCTATTGTAGTGTGTAACCATTGATTAGTAATAGAAACCGGCTTAGATAAAGGGATTTTTATCATATAGCCATCTTTTGGAACGACATTTAAGTTTTTAAATGGACCAGTAATTGATTTAGCGTATTGAACTGCTTCTTTTTGGATTACTGGATCTAAAGATTGTTTTTGAATGACCATTTCTTTTTGACAATCAAATACTTCAATTTGTTGATTTGTATTTGCGAACGCATTTGTTGATAATAGAAATAGAAGAAGAGAAATGACCCCGATTTTTTTTATCATAGTACAACACCTCACCATTACTATCCCCTCAAAAGCTTTAAATATTTTTCTGTCACATTCATGTAACAAAGATGTTGTATGATACAATTGGTTTTTGTTTAAAAGCAATGGAGGAAAAAATATGAAAGTTTTAATTGCAGATGACGAACAAGATATGTTAAGGATTTTAAAAGCTTATTTTGAAAAAGAAGGATTTGAAGTTTTTTTAGCAAAAGACGGGGAGGAAGCACTTCAAATATTTTATGATGAAAAAATTGATTTAGCTATTTTGGATTGGATGATGCCAAAACATAGTGGTATTACTGTCTGTCAGGAAATAAAAAAGAATTCAAGCGTAAAAGTATTAATGCTTACGGCGAAAAGTGAAAGTGAAGATGAATTAGCAGCGCTTCAAAGTGGGGCAGATGAGTACGTGAAAAAACCATTTCATCCAGGAGTACTAATTACGCGAGCGAAAAAACTTATTCAGCATGATGATATTATTCAAGTACAAGATGTAAAGATAAATTTCGCCAAAAATAAAGTATATAAAAATGATATAGAGTTAGAAATTACAAAAACAGAGCTCGAATTAATAAAATGCTTTTTAAATCATAAAGGAACAATTTTAACTCGTAAAAAATTGCTAGATATTGTCTGGGGATTTGACTATTTTGGAGAAGAGAGAACGGTTGATACACATGTAAGAAGGCTACGTAAAAAAATTGGAGAAAATATTATTAAGACGCATCGTGGGCTGGGTTATAGTTTGGAGGAACAAAGTGAATAAACTTGGGAAAAAGTTATTTTTAAGTATTTCTGCAACTGTTATTCTCATCTTTATGATTTCATTATTATTCATTAACAATCTCTTACCGAACTATAATATTTATAAAACACGTGAAAACTTAAATAAATTTACAACACAAATACAAAATACAACAGTGGAAAATATAGAGGATGTTATTCATACAATTGAAAGTGAAAATAACGTTACAATTGCGTATACGCCAATTAATCAGTCGGAAGATGCTATGAACGACGCGTTACGCATGCAACTTACGAAAAAGAAAGTAACGTTAAATAAGCTTTGGATTACGAAAGACGAAGTTATGAAAGTGAAGGCGGAAGGGCAATCGAATAAACTGTACGATCAAGGAAAGGTAAAAGCGAGTTTTTTTGCTAAATATATTGCGAAAGATGATACGATAATTTTAATTGGGACTTCTATTGCGAATTCAAATGAAATTATAAATACGTTAAATACATTTTACTTATATATCCTATGTTTCTCGCTCCTTCTTATTATTTTACTTGTGTGGATACTTTCAAAAATAATAACGACACCACTGAAAGAGTTAAGTGATGTGGCTCAGGATATTTCACATTTGCAGTTTAAAAGAACGAAAGTGAAAACGAATGATGAAATAGGAGAGTTGGCCAATAGTATTAATATCATGAGTGAAAAACTACATGAAGCACATCAAGACTTAACTGATCGTAATGAACATTTAAAACGATTTATGGGTGATGTAACGCATGAATTAAAGACACCGATCGCATTAGTAAAAGCATACTCTATGGGGATTAAAGATGGATTAGATGATGGGACTTATGTAGATACAATTATTAAACAAACAGATCAAATATCAAACTTAATTGAAGAACTATTACGATTTTCTAAACTAGAAAGAGATATTTTACAAAAAGAAGAATTCCCCATTGAACCACTGGTTCAGAGTATATTAGATAAGCATCAGATTGAACTGGATTCGAAAGAAATTAACTTGCAAGTAAATTGTAATGCGGGCGATACAATCGTTTATGCAGATTTAAATAAAATGAGAATGGTGTTTCAAAATTTAATTTCTAATGCGATAAAATATACAGCAAATCAAAACATAATAATTACATTAGAAGATAGAAATAAAAGTATATATTTCCAAATAAAAAATGGCATTCCTACGGATAAAATTAAGGATATCGAGAAAATTTGGGAGCCTTTTTATGTACTAGAATCTTCTCGTAGTAAAGAAAAATCAGGTACAGGATTAGGTTTAGCGATAGTGAAAAGTATTTTAGAAAGGCATGGTTTTGAATATGGAGTTTCCTCTATAGATGGAGAAATTCAATTTTATATAAATGTGAAAAAGGACTAATGAAAATATTAGTCCTTTTTGCAGCTTTAGAGATTAGCGATACAGGATGAATCACCATAATTTTCAAAATTGATGTATTAAATGGAGAATTAGCAAATGTTCTACTTTCATTAAATTCACGTGAAGTTCACAGGAAAACGTTATATTTACATAGTTATATTTGAATTTAATGAAGTGAGGTATTCAGATTTGAAAAGAAAGAAATTAGTAATTGGTAGCATTTTAATGGGTATGACGTTATCTTTATCTGCATGTGGTTCATCAGATAATATTGTAACGACAAAATCAGGAAGCATTTCAGAAAGTGATTTTAACAAAAAATTAAAAGAAAACTAAGGTAAACAGAATTTATCTGAAATGGTAGTAGAAAAAGTATTACATGATAAATATAAAGTTACGGATGAAGAGGTAACGAAACAACTAAAAGAATTAAAAGACAAGATGGGCGATAATTTTAATACATATATGGAATCCAATGGTGTGAAAAATGAAGATCAGTTGAAAGAGAAATTAAAGCTTACTTTTGCTTTTGAAAAAGCTATTAAAGCAACCGTAACGGAAAAAGATATTAAAGATCATTATAAGCCAAAGCTTCAAGTTAGCCATATTTTAGTAAAAGATGAAAAGACAGCAAAAGAAATTAAAGAAAAATTAAATAGTGGCGAAGATTTCGCGGCATTGGCTAAACAATATTCAGAGGATCCAGGTTCTAAAGAAAAAGGTGGGGAACTATCTGAATTTGGACCTGGTATGATGGTGAAAGAATTTGAGGATGCTGCGTATAAGTTAGAAGTTGGTCAATTGAGTGAACCTGTTAAATCTTCTTTCGGATATCATATTATTAAGCTAACGGATAAAAAAGAGCTTAAACCGTATGAGGAAGAGAAAGAGAATATTCGTAAAGAATTAGAACAGCAACGTATACAAGATCCTCAATTCCATCAACAAGTTACTAGAGAACTGCTTAAAAATGCAGATATAAAGGTATCTGATAAAGACTTGAAAGATACCTTTAAAGAGTTAGAAAAATAATAAATGGAATGTAAGGCAAGCGATAGAAATATCGGTTGTCTTTTTCTCTATTTATCCCGCTATTCGCCGGGCAGTAAGACCCCACCTCAAAATTCAGCGAAAGCAAAGAAGTGGCCCTGCTGATCGTAAACGCCCAATTGGTGAGGGCTGATTAAAGTTTCACTTTATAAAGAAGGAGGAAGTGGGAAAATACTTTCATACCTGCATTAAATTTTACTTAATAAGAAATCTTTGAGTTTCTCAACTTTTATATAAAATAAAACTGAATTTTCAGTTATTTTGTTATATAGTAAAAGAGAACGAATAAGGGGAGGGAACATTTTGAGTAAAAAGAAAATGGCAATTACACTGTCAGCAATGCTATCTGCAACAATTATACCTAGCTTTACTATGGATGTGCATGCAGAGAAGAAGGAAGAGACTAAAAGTACGAAAATTGAATTAGAAAATGGGATGACAAAACCGATTTATTCTCTCGATGAAGCTATTATCGAAAATTTATATGTAGAGACAGAAGTTGATAGTGATCGAGACGGTAAGAAAGACAGAGTATCGATAAAAGTTATGCGTCCAAAGACAGATCCGAATGTGAAAGTTCCTGTTATTTATGAAATGAGTCCATATCGATCTGGATTAAAAGATGTTCCTGTATATAATGTAGATGAAGAATTGTATGCGTATGAAGGAAAACCGTATGGAGCGGTTAATCTTGGTTCGTATGGGAACTATTACGTGCCAAGAGGTTATGCAGTTATTCTAGGCGAAAGTATCGGTACTGGAAAATCAGATGGATGCCCTACAACTGGAGATGAACAAGAGATACTCGGGACAAAATCTGTTATTGATTGGGTAAACGGTCGCGCGAAAGCATTTACAGAACAGGGTGAGGAAGTTCAGGCAAATTGGTCTACAGGAAATGTAGGTATGACTGGAGTTTCCTATAATGGTACTTTACCAAATGCTGTTGCGACTACTGGAGTCGAAGGTTTAAAAACAATTATTCCAATCGCAGCAATTAGTAGTTGGTATGATTATTATCGTGCAAATGGTGCAGTCATTGCTCCAGGCGGATATCAAGGGGAAGATACAGATAATATGGCAGAAGCAGTACTGACAAGGGAAAACCCTGAAGTTTGCGGACAAGTTATAAAAGAGTTAACGACTGGACAAGACAGAAAAACAGGTAATTATAATGATTTTTGGGATAAACGTAACTATGTAAAAGATGCTAAAAATGTAAAAGCGAGTGTATTTGTTGTTCATGGTTTAAACGATTGGAATGTTAAAACAAAACAGTTCGCGCAATGGTGGGAAGCACTTGGAGAAAATAATGTTCCTCGTAAAATGTGGCTACATCAAGGTGGTCATGGTGGGACATCAAGTAATAACTGGCAGCAAACACAAAATAAATGGTTAGATTATTGGTTATACGGAATTGAAAATGGAATTATGGATGAACCAATGGTTGATGTGCAAAGAGAAAATAAAACGTGGCAAAAGATAAAAAATTGGCCAGATCCATCAGCTGTACCTTCAAAAATCCGTATGTATTTAAGTAATAAATTAGTCAATTTGCCATTAAGTATGGGATCGGCTAATAAAGTTTTCTCATTCTTAGATGATGCACAAATGAAATCAAACCAATTAGTAGCAAACCCAGAATTAGAAGTAGCAAATCGATTAGTATATACAATGCCTGTACTGCAAAAAGATACGCGTATAAGTGGTACACCAAAGATTTCAATTACAGGAAATATTGATCGATCTGTATCAAATTTAACAGCATTACTTGTTGACTATGGAGGAGCGAAGCCGGAAATCGTAACGAGAGGTTGGATGGATCCACAAAACTTAAAGAGTATAGAAAATTCAACAGCGATTCAACCGGGCAAAGATTATACATTTACATGGGACATGCAGCCAGATGATTATGTATTTAAAGCGGGGCATCAAATCGGAGTTGTTTTAATTGCAAGTGATTATGATTATACAATTAGACCGAAAGCTGGCACGAAACTTACAGTGAAATTAAGTGAAGTGACATTGCCGATTGTGAAATAAATATTTTTTCTAAAGAGCTTACTAAAGTAAGCTCTTTAGAATGTAGTCTGAATTTTTAATTTTTATATTTCAAATTGGAAGGTTATGTAATACAATATCATTATATTCTATGGAAAGTGAGTGATATATTATGATAGTCAGCTCTTTCGAAATCTCATTAAAATTAGAGGTACAGGAAGATTAGTTGAATTGAAATCTTCCGTACGTAAAAACGGAGGAGAAAATAAATGTTTAGCTTTTATAGTACACTTTGTACGGAACTGTATGATTACACAAAACCAGTCGGTTATTCTTTAAATGGTGATATTGAGTATTACAAAGAACTTTTAAAAGGTTGTAGAGGAAGAATCCTCGAAGCTGCAGTAGGTTCAGGGCGTGTCATCATTCCGCTTCTAGAGGCTGGTTTTAAAGTGGATGGGATAGATTATTCACCTGAAATGCTAGATTCTTGCCGTAAGCGCTGTAAAGAGAGAGGCTTACATCCTAATTTGTATGAAGGAAGCTTGCAACAATTTTCACTTCCGCATAAATATGACGCAATTATCATTCCTACTGGATCTTTTTGTTTAATTGAAAATCGTATGGATTCTATAAATGCATTGAAATGTTTTTATGAACATCTTAATCCAGATGGACAATTAATCGTAGATATTATGCTTCCGCATGACTGGAAGACTGGAGAAATTCATACATCGACTTTCTCTTTGCCGAGTGGAGACGGAATCACATTAGAAAATAAATCAATTGAAATAGATTGGCTGAACCAAGTTACTGTATCATATTTGAAATATGAAAAGTGGAGTAAAGGACAGCTCGTACAAACAGAGTTACAACGTTTTGCGCTGCGCTGGTATGGAATAGTAGAGTTTAAACTCCTTTTAGAAAGTTTAGGTTTCTCTAACATTACTTGCTCTGCTGAATATGTTTATGAAAAAGAACCGTCAAACGCAAATCAAATGATTACTTTTGAAGCTGTGCGAAAAGAATAGAACTAAAACTATGAATAAAAAATAAGGCAATCGTTTTAAAATCGGCTGTCTTATTTTTTATTTTATGTAATGGTTTATAGAGAAAGATTGGAGGGAAATAAATGAAACTTATATTAATATTTGGCCCACAAGCAGTTGGAAAAATGACAGTGGGGCAAGAATTAGCAACATTAACCGGTTTAAAACTTTTTCATAACCACATGACAATTGATTTAGTAAGTCCAATTTTTGATTACAGTACGAAAGAAGCAAAAAGGCTAGTAAGTTTATTTCGTTTTCGTTGTCCAAGCATTTTCCTATTAATTACATATACTATTTATGTTAAAGTCAGCTACTATTTTATATAGGGCTGTTATTTTCCTATAAATGCTATTTTAGTGAAGTGGGAGGAATCAATTTGGAAAACGTAGAACAAGATAGAATTGAAAATCAAGTGTATTCAAATCGTGTAGTAAGATCAGAATTTGATTCGAATTGGGAAACTTGTATATCAAAGAGTGGTTATGTAATTTATGTTGCAACAAGTAATAATGCTGAAGTAATAGTGCTTCTTGCAGATGGTTCAAGTAAATTATTAATTTTCGAAAAAGGCGGTAAAGTAGTAGTAGGTGGCGGTGGAACAAGTCATTACAGTAAGCCGCATATTGCAAGAAATATTTAAGATAGAACATGTTGTTAATTAAGAAGAAGCTGGAAAACGGTTGTCATTCATGTTTAGGGCATGATAGACGAACCGTTTTTTTATTTGTTTATAAATTTAGAAGAACTTCATTGATTACAAATACATCGGGATGACCAGCGAAATTAGAAGAAAACTTGGCGGCTAATGGTACAAAATATTATGTAGGTTTGCAAGAATCTTATAAGCGATATAAAAAGTATTTCCTATTTGGGGAAACACTATTTCTATGTTATAGTATAATAGTGTTTTTAGAGGGCGCTATTTTAATATATCTATAATTTTGTTATGTATTATTTTCATATTAAATAAGTGTCTAAAGTATTTTTTTATATAAGGAGTAATAATTAGAGAAATGAAAAATATAGACTTTATACTAGAAAGTGACGAGGCATTAAAACCGTCTGAACGATTAGTACTATTATTATTAGAGAAGCATAGAATGTTATATACGAACGATCTATTGGCATTATCAAATTTATCATATAAAACATTAACAGATTCATTAACGGCGCTAGTTTTAAAATCGTATGTGTTAAAGGAAACAGGTAAGGGAAGAAGACAGAATTGCTATAGATTAGTATGATAAGGCAGCTGTTTTAGAGACTTTTACATATGTTTTTTCAATCGTAAGGTGAAAGTGTATTTTTGTTTTCAAACGAAAAACTCACTATAAGAGGGGCTAAGATAGTAGTGTTTCATTTTTGTAAATGTAATTATTTCATCATCGAAAATACAAAAATAAAATAAACAGTATAAAAAAGAAATAAAAAAACAATCCATTCTAAAAAGGGATTGTTTTTTTATTGGAATAATATTATTTGATGCGTCGAAAGCATGAATAGCAGTAATAGACATTACCTGTTTTATTTCATGCAACTGAACAAATATGATGAAAACTATGTGTATAGTTTTTTGCTTGCTTTTTCAGTAACTCTAATGAAATCATGGTCTTCATTGTTTAAAGGCAGTATTTTTAACATTATTGCTATTCAGCATTAAGCACAAAAAAAGTGGTATATAATATTGTTATGTAAACTTAAGATTTTAAAAGGAAAATGTAATAATGAATAGAACATGTAGAAGTAGATGCTTAAATATTTTGAAGGATGGGAGATTATTATGGAGTATTTACAATCAATAGCACAAGCTGTGATAAGTGGTAATAAGGAAAAAGTAGTAAAGTTTATAAAGGCGAGTCCAAGTATTGTTAACGAATGTAGTGAAGATGGCTGGACACCACTTCATTTAGCAGCTTATTTTGGACAGAAAGAAATAGCGAGTTTTCTTTTAGAAAGCGGTGCAGATATACATAGTAGAGCGAAAAACGAAAATGAAAATACGCCTTTGCAAGCGGCAATTGCGAACAAGCAAAGTGAACTTGTCGCTTTCTTAATTGAAAAAGGATCAGATGTAAATATTATGCAAAGTGGTGGCTGGACAGGACTCCACGAAGCAGCATTATTGGGAAATGAGGAAATAATTATGTTGCTCCTTAAAAATGGAGCTAATAAGATGATTAAGAAAAGTGATGGGAAAACAGCGTATGATATTGCATTAGAAAAAGGATATGATCACCTTTTACATCATTTGAAACAGGAAGTGAACTTATGATGAATAAATGGAGTGTTGGTATATTTTTATTTAATGAAGTAGAAGTGTTAGACTTTGCAGGGCCATTTGAAGTTTTTTCTGTAACTGAGGTGAATGGAGAAAAACCCTTTACTGTTTATACAGTTAGCGAGAATGGGGAAATGATTACAGCAAGGAATGGATTGAAGGTACAGTCAGATTATAGTATTGAAAATTTACCACCAGTGGATATTTTAATAATTCCGGGCGGGCTAGGTGCTAGAAAATATGAAATAAAAAATGAAATAGTAATAAAATGGATTCGCCAACAAATGAAAGAAGTAAAGCTGATGACTTCAGTTTGTACAGGAGCGCTATTACTGGCGAAAGCAGGTTTACTAGAAGGTTTAAAAGCAACAACACATTGGGCTAGTATTGAAAAGTTTAAAAATGAGTTTCAAAATGTTGAAGTTATAGAAAATGTAAAGTTTGTAGATGAAGGACATATTATAACATCTGCTGGAATTTCAGCTGGAATTAATATGGCATTTCATATTGTGAAAAACTTGTTAGGTGTGCATGTTGCGGAGGACACAGCGAAGCGAATGGAGTATGATATTAGTTTCCCAAATTAAAAAGCCCGGATTGGGCTTTTTATATTGAATGGATATAGTTAAGCTCTTCATCACTCAACATAGGGCGAACAGATGCATTTGCATTTTCTTGTGCTTGTATTCCTGTTTTGGCACCAGGAATTACAACACTTACTGCCGGATGAGAGAGTACATAGCGAAGTGCAAGTTGCCCTAAGGTCTGATTTTTATTTGAGAGCAACCGAAGTTTCTCTATAGTTTGTAAGTCTTCTTGAAACCAAGTTTCATTTGGCCAATCTTTGCGTAAATCTCCATCCGGAAAAATTGTTTTATTTGTGAATTTTCCAGTTAAAATGCCCATTTTTAATGGACCACGAATAACAGCTCCTAAATTTTTCTCTTGTAAAAATGGTAATATATCTTTTTCTGGTTTTCGATTTAATATATTGTAATCAAGCTGTACGATATCAATTTCGTTGTTGTTATTGAAATGATGAATGTATTGTAAATCATGAGTCGAAACACCGACTGCTCTTACTTTGCCATCACGTTTTAATATGTCAAATGCACGTAGAAATGCTTCTGTTTCCCTACGATTATGCCACCAAATATGACAAAAATAAAGATCAATATAATCTGTTTGAAGACGTTGTAAACTTGTTTCGAATACGGCGATGATTTTTTCGGGAGTATCATATACAGGAACTCCATTAGGGTCGTAGTGATGTCCGATTAAACCACCTTTCGTTGATAGGATAATATCATTACGATGTCCTTTAATCGCGGTAGCCACCAACTTTTCACTATGTCCTAAACCATACACATCCGCAGTATCAATAAAATTCACACCACACTCAATTGCTTTTTTTATAGCGGTTATAGATTGTTTATCGTTAACAGGTCCCCATTCATCCCCACCGATTGCCCATGCGCCAAAACCTATTTCAGAAACAGTTATTCCAGTTTTACCTAATGTACGGTAATGCATATTCCCCCTCCTTGTAAGCATGTTATAACATGGATATGTGGGGAAGGAATTTTGTGTGTGAAAAAACTCTTCTACAATAGTAGAAAAAGAATTACAGAAACTACTATTTTATAGCAGCATGTATAAAAAAAAACGGTGTAAATATGGAAATGTCGTCGAATGCTATCTTTAATTGGTTAATTTATGGGATATTTTTGTGAAGGAGTTTATTTTATAAGAATAGAATTAATTTAGTAAGAAAACGTGCCGATGGTAGTGAAAAATATGGGTTAGGGGGATTTGAATGAGGAAACTCAAACGAGTAAATGTTCCTAATATACCAGAGCAATTATCACAACCTAGTGACAAGCGTAGGGTAAATAAAAAGAAGTTAAGGCGACTTATTTTAATGGTCCTTTTTATTGCGACAACTACTCTGTACGTTCAATATATTTTAACGAAACAACAAGAAGTAATTGATAAAAAGAAAGATACGATTACGGATCAAAAGAAGCAATTAGTATCTTTAAAGAAAGATAAAGATTCTTTAAAGACTAACATAGAAAATTTAACAGACGATGAGGAAGAAATTTTGAAGTTAGCGAGAAAAGAGTATCAATTTTCTAAGTCAAATGAAACTATATTTGTGATGCCAAAGTAATAAAAAACAGTTAGCCATTGAACTGCACCTCCAATTGTTAGGCAGCGTCTAACAATTGGAGGTGCAGTTTTTTATGTATGAATGTCATGGTACAAGGAACAATCACATATTGTAAAAATGAAGAGTTTAAGCTGTTTTCATAAATATGGAATATGCACTAAAATAAATGTTGTTAAAATTCTGTCAATTATATTATAATACAAGGTAAGCGGATACATTTTTTAATCCACGTTGAGTTCCTCGCTCATACGACTATTAAGAAACCCGTTATCCTCGTATAAGAAAGGAAGATAGCTGTGTACGCTTCAAATACAATTTATATCGTAGGGGATGCGAAAGCACCTCAAAATAATCCCATTACTGAAAAGTTTAAAAGCTATTTCGTAGCATTTATACTTGTGAAGGATACAGGGGAAATTGTAGATGCAGACTGCTCAGCGACAATTGCATTAACATCTCAATTTGTTAAATATTTATTTCTACATAAAAATATAAATGACCCGGCGTTAGTAATGGAACTAAAGAACCGATATTTCGGTTCTTCTCAAAAAGCGTTACTTGTAGCGCTAAAAGATGCACAGAAAAAATATAATCAGATTGCTGCTTTGTCTACTCAATCATAGACAAAATCCAGCCGTAAGAATCATTCTTATGGCTGGATTTTTTTATTTCACATTATCGTCCTACATCAAAAGCAAACGAAAATAAAGTAGAGAGATAGGAGAGTAAATGCCCAATGGGTTTACCTAATAATCCGTGGGTATAAATCTCCGGTGGATTAAAATTTCACTTCATTGGAGAACGAAAGGATGAACAAAATGAAAATTACAGATGTAAAAGTAAATCGTAGACGTGTAAAACTGCATACACCGTTTAAAACCGCGCTTCGTACTGTAACCGAAATTGAAAGTATAGATGTTTATATTCATACAGACGAAGGAGTGATTGGTAAGGGGGCTGCAGCCGCAACGCCAGTTATTACGGGGGATTTCACCAGCGGAATGGAAGAAGCGATTTTAGGGCCGATGCGTTCATGTTTAATTGGTCAAAATATCATTCAATTTCAGCAGTTACTACAGCGCATTCAAATGAGTTGTATTGGAAATTCAAGTGCAAAAGCAGCGGTAGATATCGCTTTATATGATGTATATTGCCAATATCAAAATGTGCCGTTATATGCATTGTTAGGCGGGAAGAAAGAAATTCATACCGATATTACAGTGAGTGTGGATGAGCCTGTATTAATGGCAAAAGAAGCGAAGAAACATATAGAAAAAGGATTTCAAACATTAAAGATTAAAGTGGGTAAAGAGGCGCATTTAGATTTGGAACGTATTGAGGCAATTCGAAATGTGGTACCAAGAAATACGACATTACGTTTAGATGCGAATCAAGGTTGGAGTCCAAAAGAAGCGGTCTCTATCATTCAAGAGATGGAAAATCGTAATTTAAATATAGAATTTATTGAACAACCAGTACACGCGAAAGATTGGGATGGGTTAAAGTACGTCAAAGATCGTGTGCAAACGCCAATTATGGCCGATGAAAGTATATTTTCAGCAAGTGACGCATTAAAGCTCGTTCAAGGAAGATATGCAGACTTCATTAATATTAAATTAATGAAATGTGGTGGCATACGTGAAGCATGGCGTATTGCTGATATCGCAGAAACAGCTGGTGTGAAGTGTATGGTGGGCAGCATGATGGAGTCTTCACTTTCCGTTAGTGCTGTTGCGCATTTAGCGGCAGCGCATCCTAATATTCATTATTTTGATCTTGATGCACCGCTTTGGTTAATGGAAGAGCCAGAAGGAATGACTTATTCTGGATCAAAGGTAAAACTTCAATCGACAGTGAATAGTAAATCTTAGGAGAAGAGACAAGTAAACTATCTTTTAAGGGGGATATATATGAAAAAAGTAGGAACTGCATTTTTAACAACTTTATTTATATTTTCATCGTTTACATCGGCAAATGCTGAAGAAAAGAAGGATAATAAAGCATTTATAGATGTATCTGCTGCAACGTTATGGACAGCACCTGATTCATTAAGACCAATCGATACACCGAGTGCAACAAATCCAGTGGATCTATGGAAATGGACGAAATCAATGACACTTGACGAGAAACTATGGTTAACAAATGCAAATAAATTAGAAACACAAGCTTTACTCGGTCAAGAAGTAACTGTTATTGATAAGAAAGGCGAATGGGTGAAGGTATTAGTGCATGGACAGCCAACACCACGAAATGAAGAAGGTTATCCGGGCTGGATGCCTGAAAAACAATTAACATATAATCAAGAATTTGCAGATAAAACAAATGAACCTTTTGTCTTAATAACCAAACCAACAGCGATTTTATATATAAATCCTTCTGAAAAACATAAATCACTTGAAGTCAGTTATAATACAAGACTGCCGCTATTAAGTGAAGACACAATTTCATACCGTGTATTGTTGCCAAATGGTCAGAAAGCATGGCTACGAAAAAATGATGGAACAGTTTACCGATCTCAAACTGATATTCCAACTCCGGCGGCCGATGATTTAATTAACACAGGGAAAATGTTTTTAGGCTTACCGTATATATGGGCTGGTACAAGTGGTTTTGGATTTGATTGCTCTGGCTTCACACATACGATCTATAAATCGCACGGCATTACAATTCCGCGAGATTCTGGACCGCAATCAAGAGCAGGGGTTGCAGTTGATAAAGAAAATCTACAAAAAGGAGATTTAATTTTCTTTGCACATGATCAAGGGAAAGGTAGTGTCCATCACGTTGCAATGTATATTGGTGATGGCAATATGATTCACTCACCAAGAGCTGAAAGGTCGGTAGAGATTATACCACTAAATACACCAGGATATATAGAAGAATACGCTGGTGCTCGTCGTTACTTACCTTAAAAATAGAAGGGGGTTTTTAAATGAAAAAAGTTGTTCGTTACTCATTAGTTAGTACTCTATTAGTTTCTTCATTTTTAGTTGGTTGCGCAAAAGAAAAAACTGCAACAAAGCCGAAAGATGAGAAGAAAGTATTACAGTTACTAGAAACAGGTGAAATTCCGTCGTTAAATTCAGGGAAAGTAACAGATGCAGTCTCGTTTAACGTTTTGAATAACGTAATGGAAGGACTATTTCGTCTATCGAAAAATGATGAAGTAATTGAAGCCGGCGCACAAAAATATGAAGTGAGTAAAGATGGAAAAACATATACATTCCAATTACGTGATGCGAAATGGTCTAACGGAGAGCCAGTAACCGCTCATGATTACGTATACGCTTGGAAGCAATTGGTAAATCCAGATACTGCTTCTCAATATGCATACATTGCGTACGATGTAAAAAATGCTGAGAAAATAAATAAAAAACAACTAGGTCTAGATGAATTAGGAGTAAAAGCGAAGGATGATAAAACATTCGTCGTAGAGCTAGAACATCCTGTACCGTATTTTACGAAATTATTAATTTTACCATCCTTCTATCCAATTAACGAAAAATATGCGAAAGAGCAAGGTGATAAATATGGATTAGAAGCAAATAAAGCGGTATATAATGGACCGTTTACATTATCAGAGTGGAAGCATGAAGCTAGCTTTACAATGAAGAAAAACGATAAGTATTGGGATAAAAAAGAAGTGAAGTTAGATGAAGTAAACTATCAAATTGTAAAAGAAATTTCAACTGCGGTAAATTTATATGAAACAGATAAAGTTGATAGAGCTGTTATTTCTACAGAATTCGTAGATAAATATAAAAATAATAAAGAGTTAAAACAATATACAGATCCAGTTATGTACTTCTTCCGATTTAATGAAAATGTACCGATTCTTAAAAATAAAAATGCACGTCTTGCGCTAAGTACAGTTTTTGATAAGAAGGGACTCGCAGATTCATTTTTAAATGATGGATCGGTTGCAGCAAACTATTACGTACCAAAAGGATTTTTAAAGGGCCCAGATAAGAAAGATTTTAGAAGTACGGCTGGTGAGTTTAATAAGACAAATGTAAAACAGGCGAAGGAATATTGGGAGAAAGCAAAACAAGAGACAGGTACAAATGAAGTGACGTTAGAACTATTAAATTATGACTTGGAAAACTTTAAAAAAGTTGGAGAGTACATTAAAGAGCAGCTTGAGAAAAACTTACCAGGATTAAAAGTGAATGTGAAATTACAACCACATACGCAAAAATTAGCACTTGAGAAGAAGAAAGAATATGAAATGTCGTTATCACGCTGGTTACCAGATTATCCAGATCCAATGACTTACTTAGAAGTATTCCTTTCTGGAAGTAGCGTCAATAATACAGAATATGCAAACCCAGAATATGATGCGTTAATTAAGAAGATTAAAACAGAATTAGGTAATGATGAAAAGGCTCGCTGGAAAGCAATGCAAGATGCTGAAAAAATGCTACTGGATGATGCGGTAATTGCTCCAGTATTCCAGCGCGGATTATCTTACTTACAAAAACCCTATGTGAAAGATTTATATGTACATCAATTTGGTCCAGCTACAAGTTTAAAATGGGCAGATGTACAAAAATAAAGTGATGGAGAAACAGACTTCATGTATGTGATAGTCTGTTTTTCTCATTTAAAGTTAGAAAAATAGTTCATGGTATAATTTATTAGTCTGTAAACAGTATTTGGAGGGGAAATGATGTCTATGTTTGAAGAAGAGAAAGTAATTTATACAAAAAGATTATTTATGAGGAAACCAATTGTAGAAGATATTAATCAGTTTTATAACATATTAAAAAAAGATACTGTTGGCAAATGGTTGGCTAAATCAAGAGGAATGTCGAAGGAAGAAACAAATGATTATATTGGGCAACTTATCTTACATTGGGAACAGTATGACTTCGGGGTATGGTTGTTATTTAATAGTAAAACAGGAAAGCTTTTAGGACATTGTGGTTTAAGAACGGTAGAGGAAACAGGTGAAATAGAAATTATGTATCTCCTTGACCCAGAACATTGGAGGAATGGGTATGCATTAGAAGCAGCAGAGGCTTCCATTAAATATGCAATAGAGACTTTGAATGTAACAAGAATAATTGCTAGAGTTAAAGTAGCAAATGAGAGCTCGAAAAAACTTTTACGAAAGCTCGGGTTTATATATACTCATGAAGTTAATCATAGCGGGCGTTTATTATCATATTTTGAACTTCATACATCATCCGAAGAATTCTAGACATTTCATATGTTTTTTTATTGTTAAAAAATAAAATTATTAATGAAATTCCAGTGTGAAATTTATGTAGAATCTTGTATAATTAACGTGTTTCTATGGAAATATTTTCTTGTGCTATTTATATAGGACTTAATAGACCAAGTAAGGAAATACATACATGTATATAATAGATAAATAGAATGGAACATGTATAGAGAAAAAGGAGAGAAAAGATGACGTGTCAAAAACAAGGGTTACAATTTAATAACGATAGAAAGAGGGACAGAAGATGAAAATGAAGCATGCTTTTGGTCCTATAATTTTAGCGTGTGTGCTTTTTTTCATTATCATTCTAATCCCATCGAAAAGTTTAGTATCGCTTATTAGTGATAAGAAGGTAGAAGATGCGGCAACTTCTTTACAAAAAGAGAAATTACAAAGTGTTTTCTTACAGCAAAAAATGTTAGAGAATTCACAGTATTTACCGATGTACGGTTCATCAGAATTTTTACGAATGGATGCATATCATCCGTCTAATTATTTCAAAGTAAACCCAGCTGGTTTTACACCGTTTTTAATTGGAACTGGTGGTACACAAAGTTTAGCTCATATTTTAAATATGACATCTACTATGGATGAATTAGAAGGTAAAAAAGTAGTCTTTGTTCTTTCACCACAATGGTTTACAAAGACTGGTGTATCACAAGGGGATTTCACTAATAATTTCTCCAAACAACAAGCATATCATTTTATTTTTAATGATGAGATAAATCCAGAAATGAAGAAGCAAATCGCGAAACGGCTATTAGATTATAAAGTTGTTCAAGAAGATGATATATTAAAAAATTCATTAGAAGGTATTGTATATAATGATTCGAAACATAACATAAAAGCAGGGTTAGTTAAACCACTTGCTTATATGCATCGAAATATTTTAGATCATAGAGATTTATTTAACTCTTTATTTAAAATCGAACCGATGAAAGAGAAAACAAATATCGGACTTCGTTCAATTTCTTGGGAAGACGCACGTAAACACGCAGAACAAGAAGGGAAAGCTGAATCTACTACAAATACATTCGGAATTGAAAATCCGTATTATCATAAGAATAATCTGAAGAAAAAACTAAAAGGTTTAAAAAACTTTAGAGCAAATGAAACATATGATGAATCACCAGAATACGGTGATTTACAAATTATTTTAGAGTTATTTAAAGAGAAAAATGTCAAACCACTCTTTATTTCTGTACCTGTAAATGGGCCTTGGTATGATTATACTGGCTTCCCGAAAGAACGCCGTGAAGTGTATTATAAAAAAGTTCGAGAACAGGTTGAGAAAGCAGGATATCCAGTAATTGATTTCTCTGGTCATGAATATGATAAGTATTTCTTAAAAGATACGATTCATTTGGGCTGGAAAGGTTGGATTTATTTTGATGAAGCAGTGCAGAAATTTTATTCTGAGAAATAAAGTATAGAAATCGGAATGGCTATGAGCCGTTCCGATTTTTTTAGTATAGAGGATTTTGGTGAGGACAATTTGGGAATGCATGTATATCTTGAATCTGTCTATAATCATAATGTTTCATTGCAAACTGAGCTTGATAAAGGTATTCATACACATATAATTGACCATCATGCGCTGAACATAATACACCAGAAGTTCCTTGTCCAGTTATGAAGGAAATGCCGATAGGGCGTCCGATTAAGTACGGTATTTTTTGCTGCCAATGCATAGGGGAACCACTCCTTTTTGAGATAATATACGAAAGAAATGATTAAATGGTTGCTTATCCATGTAAATGTAGATGGAAAGATGTTATATAATTCCTGAAGATTAATTCATATATAAATAAAAAACCGCTATAATTCCGAATGAATTTATAGCGGTTTTTATTATATTCTTAAGCGAGATTTTTACGCTTTTTTGTCCATTTTTTTATAACGAAGTATAAAAGTATAAGTACGACGCCACCAATTGCGAATGATTTCACATACGGACCAGCAATATCATTTATATTCTCCCAATTTTCACCTAGTTTTTCACCTAAATAAATGAAAATAATAGACCAAGGGATAATCGCAAGTGCTGTTAATGTAGTGAAACGTAGTAATGGCATTTTTGTAATACCAGCAGGAATTGAAATTGCATGACGCACTACTGGAATGAAGCGTGCTGTAAAAATGACGCCAGTTCCGTAACGATTAAACCAATCTTCTGCAGCATCTATTTGTTTTTTATGTATGAAAATATATTTTCCGTAACGTTCTAATATAGGGCGTCCGCCGTATCGTCCAAGCCAATAAATAAAGATTTGGGCAATAACACCGCCAATTGTACCGAATACAACAGCGCCTATAAATGAGATACTTCCATTGAATACTAAGTATCCTGCATAAGCAAGGACAATTTCACTTGGGATAATTTCAATCATAAGTCCAAGCATAATGCCCCAATAACCTAATCCTTCAAAAAACGTTAATACTGAATGAATAAAACTACTTAACATTGTTGCACCTTCTAGTTTATGAATTTTTGAGTATAAGAACCTTTTATTTAATGACGTAAAAGGTTCACTATATGTAGATTATACCTTATTTACATAGGGGATTGCTATTTCAATTCTTTTATGTCTCTCATAATTATTATAGTAAAAGATATAAGCCGCGTTTTCATGAAGGGTTAATGAAAAGATTATTAAAAATTTCTCATAAAAAAATAGAAGCATTTCTGCTCCTATTTTTTAAGGCTTCACATCTAAGTTCTGTAAAAATAAAGTTGCTGTTACGTAACGCTTTGCTAACATTTGTACATATGCGGTATGTACAGAAAGGGTCGCAATAATAATAGCGTTACGAATTGCTTCGCGTTGTTCGTTATTAATTTGATCGAACTTGCTTGCGATTTTATCAGCTTTTTCTTTTACGATGTTTTCAATTGTATGAACGGTATCTGTTGCATTTAATTGTAAGCAATTCCCTTGATTGAGTTCTTCAAATAGAGAAGAGTATGCTACATATAAATGAACAGGATTGATTAAATCATCACTTCGATCGGCTGGGTCATTTACAATAAGGCGTAATAGCTTACGAATGGATTCAAAATCAAGTGCTGTTTTTAAATCTTCGACAATAAATAGTAAGGCTGCTTGTTCAATTGAATATTTTTTCCCTTTTTGAGGAGAGCCAATCATTTCTTTTATATCTCGTTTCACCCAGTTTTGCATAGCAGTTACAGAGAAACTTGTGTTTTCAATCTGATTGCCAAGCGCAACTATTTCATTTAAAGAAAAACCGACATCAGTATCGTCAATTTTAATCAGCTTTTCAAAAATAGGTGAAAGTGCGGTAGTAATAAAAGCTGTAACGCTTTGTCCGCTTTCAATATCTTTTTTATGTGACTTTGCCCAAGCTTCTTGTAAAATACCGAGAGGCTTTTTCGTATTCCATCCTCTTAGTGATAGAAGAAGGGTAGCCATTTCGTTTCGTGTGAGATGAAATGTTTCCATCTTTTCACCTCCAAAATAATAAAAAGTTCTTATGAACTTATAATATGTTTTGTTTCATTTAAAGTCAATTCTGTTTTGCTTAATTTTTCCTTTGTGACCAAACTGTTGAAAGTAAATAATACTTGCATATTTCAACAAAAGTTCATATAATAAGTTCATAAGAACCTTTAAAATGTTCTTAAAAACAAATCTATCATTCTGAATTTACTAGAAAGATAGATTTCACATATATCTATATAAAAGGAGAATGGATATAATATGTTGAAAAAACTTGTAGCAGTAATGACAGCATTCATGGTTATCTTTGGGGCTAGCAGCTTTATGTTCGTAGATCATGCAGCAGCGAAAAGTTACAAATCTGGTAAAAAATCATTTACACCAAGTTCAGGTCAAAAGTCAAAAGTTGATTTAAACAAAAAAGACTCAAATGTAAATTCTCAAAAAACGACTCCAGATTCAAAAACGAAAGCAACAAACACGGCACCAAAAAGTAATAAAGGAAGCTTTATGAAAGGTTTATTACTAGGTGGTCTTGGTGGTTTACTAATGGGTAGCTTATTTGCAAATATGGGAGCTCTTGGTTCTGTATTAGCGTTTATGGTAAATATGTTAGTAATGGCTGGTATCGTAATGTTAGCAGTTCGTGCATTTAAATACTTCAAAGACCAACGTAAGAAGAAAGCAGATGAAGTAGCATGGAAACAATAAAAATTTCTGAACAAGAGCTTATAAATGCGCTTTGCGTATATATAGCTGAAAAAAGACAAGTGGGTCCAGAAGAAGTGTTAGTTGAACTCATGTATGATGACGACTACGGTTTCTCTGCGGAAGTAGAGGTAAATGGTCGCCAGCAAATTTTAATTCAAGCAAACTTAATCGAAGCTTTACGCTTATTGCTTGACAGAGAATATAATGTCAATCCATTCGCAGCGAGATTACAACTTGAATTAGATGATGAAGAAGGCATTTACGCATTAGCGAAATTTAATAACTCAGATGACTAGAAAAAAGAGCTGTTGAGAATAATCTCAACAGCTCTTTTTAGTATGTGCATATGTAGAAGAATAATCACGCCAAATTTCATTCATTTTTCGTCTACCGATATCTACCATAGGATTAAACTGAATTGCAGCTTTTTGACGAACAGAGTGAACGTTTTGAATGGCGTGAGATAATTGTTGGTCGACTATATCAGGTTTTTTACTTGCATATTTAGCAATAGATAGACCTGCAACTGTTCCTTGCGTCATCGCAATTTTTCCGCTTTCAATGCCTGTAATATTGCCGGCTACAAATAAACCGGGAAGAGGGGTTTCCATTGCTTCAGAATGGAGAGGAACGTGTCCACCTAATTCTGAAATGTAATGGAAGGGACAACCAGCTACAGCTGCAAGTTCGGCAAGTGGGTATAATCCCCCGGCAATACATACAAAATCTGCTTCGTATATTTTCTCTGTTCCATTAATAACATTTCCTTTAGAGTCAATATTAGCAATACGTACACCTTCAACTTGATCTGTTCCGATAATTTCAAGAGCTGCTTTCCGAAGGTGAAGTGGCGTTCCGTTTATTTTCATTCCGTTGTTTGGATAGAATGTTAATCCAGCTTTTCGAATCCAATCAAATTTCATAAAGTGGCTACCTATTCGCAAGAAAGCAGAAGGAGCGAGGTGAGCTGCATTTAAAAGAGAGTTTAAAACTTCTTCAGGTTCACCAGCTTTTTGACTTAACTCGCTTTTCTCAGGGAGTACAATATGATCCACTGTAATTCCCGCTAATTGTAATTCACTTAAAATGGCGAAAGACAAAATGTTAGCACCAATAATAATTCCTTTTTTTCCAACTTGCACGCGATGAACATTTGTCATAACTTGAGCTGCTCCAATTGACATCACTCCTGGAAGTGTCCAGCCAGGAAGGGGAATAGAATATTCCGCAGCTCCAGTAGCAAGTAGTACGAAAGGTGCTTCTAACGTACCGATATTAGTATGTACAAACCAATTGTTTTCATCTCTATCTAAATTATAGACCGAAACACCGCACCTGATATGTACTGAAAGTGATTCTGCTTCTTCATGAAGTCGCTTCGATTCTTCTATTCCGTTCCACCATTCTCCAGTAGGCTCTTGATGCAACTGTCCTAACAATCTCCCGCCCGGCTTCATAAATTCATCAATAACGAGCACTTTTAGTCCGAAACGAGCACAAGAGATAGAAGCAGATAATCCCGCTGGCCCTGCACCTATAATAATTACATCACTCATCGCTTTTTCACCATCTCTCTCACGATATTCGGATGCTGTTTCCCGCTTTCAACAACCATGTTTTCTTCTACAACAGTTAAGCATGCGCGTACATTTGTTTGATTATTTACTGTCACGCGGCATTCGGAACAGTGCCCGATATTACAATAAATACCTCGCGGTGTTCCGCTATCTTCATGAACTCTTAATGTCCTTATTTCATTTGCTAACAGGGCAGCAGCTATCGTTTCATGTTCATATGCTTCGTATTGATGACCGTTAAATTGAAAGGTAATACGCTCACTACTTTGTAAAGTACCTAAAATAGGGTGATGTGTAATTCTACTCATTTACTTTCACCTACTGATCCAAAAGTAACTGCACGTATTGGTGGTTGATATTTTAACGGTAGTTCATTAAGAGTTACGTCAGGATTCACATTTTCAATCATTCGATCTATCATTATTCTGCATGTGCGACCACCGCAAAATCCCATGCCAGCACGTGTTCTTAATTTTAATTCTCTTGCCGAGCAGTTATATTCAGCAATTGTCGATTGAAGTTGCCCATATGTAACCTCTTCACAACGACAAACGATTAAGTTGTTTTTATTTGTCATGTGTATTCCTCCTCTAGTTCGATTTTCACAAATTATACATGCAAAAATCATGCCAATATAGAGGAGGGAGAGAGGGCTACCTGTAAACGCCTGATCGGTGCATACTGATTCTTTATTGAAGTCCAAGTTTCTTTAAACGGTTATATAAAGTAGCCCTTGTTACACCAAGTTGTTTTGCGCATTCTAATTTATTCCCATTTAAAATTCGTAAAGCCCTTTCAATAACTTTTTTCTCATGCTCATCCATCTCTTCTTGTAAAGAAAGGATTGTATTATTGTTGCTGAGTAATAGGGAATGAGCTGTATGGTTGTCTAAAGTTTCAGTCGTATGAAATGGTAAATATTCTTGTTTTATAATTCCGTCTGTTGCGAATACCACAAGCCGTTCAACAACGTTTCGAAGTTCGCGAATATTACCTGGCCAATTGTAATGAAGCAGTTCATGCATAATGCTTGAAGGTAGGTCACGAATTGGTCTGTTGTAGTTGATTGAAAAATCGTTTAAGAAAGAATAGGTTAATTCAATAATATCCTCGCGTCTTTCGCGCAGCGGTGGAATCTGCAAACTAACTACATTTAAGCGGTAATATAAATCTTCTCGGAAAGTTCCTTTTCTCATTTCTTCTTGTAAATCACGATTTGTAGCAGCGATAATACGGAAATCAATATTAATTTCTTTTTCACCACCAACTCGGTAATACTTTCGCTCTTGCAGTACACGTAACAGTTTTACTTGCATATCAAGTGGCATTTCACCTATTTCATCAAGAAATAAAGTACCGCCTTGCGCGAGTTCAATTTTACCTTTTTTTCCTTTACTATTTGCTCCAGAAAACGCCCCACGCTCGTAACCGAATAATTCACTTTCAAATAACGCTTCTGGAATTGCCCCGCAGTTAATCGAAATGAAAGGCGCCTTCGCTGCCTCACTTGCTTCATGAATTGCTTTCGCAAATACTTCTTTTCCAACTCCGCTTTCCCCAAGTATTAAAACAGTTGATTTTACCGAACAAACTTTTCTAGCTAATTGTATCGTTCTTTGTATAACAGGACTTTTCCCATTCATCGCAAGGAATGGATCGGATTCATCTTTATACTTTGCCACTTCTTGTTCTAAACGGTGCATTTCATGTGACATATTAAATAGTTTTTCATTTAAAGCGACTTGATTTGTAACATCTGTTTCTGAAACGACTGCTCCTATAATTTCATCATTACAATAAACTGGATTTGAATTAATTAATACGAATAAATCGGGACGAGGCTGATGGAACTGAGCGACTATGCTTTTTCCATCATGTAAAGATTGTAAAATTTCCAAGTCTTTATAATCAAAAAAATGAGTAATCGGTTGCCCAATAATTTCATTATGGTTGACTGAAAATATTTTTTCAGCACCATCTGTCCAAGTTCGAACGCATTCTTTACTATCAATGACTGTAACAGAAGAGTCAGTTGTTTGTATTACGGTGTCATAAAATGACTGTAGTTCATTGTAGGACTTATAAAGAAATGGAATCATTTGCTGAGAAGTTATACAGCATATCGGCTCATCGTTTTCGTTAAGGATGATAACAGCTAATTCATAAGAAAAAGCGTCAATTAGTGCAGTGAATGAGTCATCTACATAAATAATGGCGCAATTATATTCATCTGTAGTAGAAGGGAGATAATAAAACCTTTCGTTTACTTGCTTAATGTGATTAAGGCTACATGTATGATCGATTAAAACACGTTCCAAAAACTCTTGTATAGTCGGAAATGAAAATGCCATAATGCCCTCCTGTTATGTATAAAAATTTTGACAGTGATAAAAAAATAATACACCTATTTACTGTAAATTTAAATTATTTTTACAAATAAAAATATTGTTTATGGAAATTGTATATATGAAAAATTGGCACGTCAATTGCATAAAAGAAAGTGAGAGGTTTAGGGAAAGGAGGAGTATATTGTGAGGCACTGCGACGTTTTAATTATAGGTGGTGGAATAATAGGGTGTTCTATCGCTTATTACACTTCAAAATACGGAAGAGACGTAACAATCATTGAAAAAGGGGAATTTGTCAGCGGGACGTCTTCACGGTGTGATGGGAATATTTTGGCCATTGATAAAGACCCAGGATTTGATAGTCAAATGTCTTTAGTAAGTCAAAAATTAGTAACTGATTTAAGTGAAGAATTAGAGCATTCATTTGAATATAGGGCACCAGGAAGTATTCTCGTATGTGAGTCAGACGAAGAGATGGAAGCTGCGCAGCAATGGGTAAATCGGCAAAAAGAAGCTGGATTACCGTTTCGAATGCTTGATAGGCAAGATATAAGGGAAGAGTCGCCTTTTTTTGCTGAGGATTTATTAGGCGGTTTAGAATGTGCGACGGATTCAACTGTGAATCCATATCTCCTTGCTTTCTCGCTTCTGTCAGAGGCACAAAAGTTTGGCGCAAAAGCTTTTAAGCAGACGGAAGTAAAGAGTATGGAAATAGAGACGGATGGTTCATTTGTTGTAGAAACTACGAATGGAACTTTTACAGCACAACAAGTTGTAAATGCAGCCGGTGTGTGGGCTCCTAAGATTGGTCAGATGTTAAATATAAATATACCAATTGAACCGAGAAAAGGGCATATTATTGTAGCTTCAAGGCAACAACACGTAGGATGCCGTAAAGTAATGGAATTCGGTTATTTAATTTCTAAATTTGGCGGAAAACGAAAAGTAGATGCTTTAACTGAAAAATACGGGGTTGCGCTCGTATTTGAGCCTACTGAAAGTCAAAATTTCTTAATTGGTAGTAGTCGTGAATTTGTAGGATTTCATACGAGGATAAATAATGAAGTCATTAAATGTATCGCAAATAGAGCAATTCGCTTTTATCCGAAAATGGCAGATATGATGGTAATTCGTTCTTACGCTGGTTTACGTCCGTGGACAGAAGATCATTTACCGATTATTTCACGAGTGGAACATATTCCGAATTATTTCATTGCCGCTGGACATGAAGGTGATGGGATTAGTCTTGCAGCAGTTACTGGAAAAGTAATTGAAGAGTTATTAAATGAAAAAGAGACAATTATTCCTATTGAACCACTTCGTTTGAGTCGTTTTACAGAAAGGGTGTTAAACAGATGAGGTCACAAAGAGTCTTTACGACGATTGATACACACACAGGTGGGAATCCAACGAGGACATTAATTAGTGGACTTCCAAAGTTGATTGGAGAGACGATGGCAGAGAAGATGTTACATATGAAAAAGGAGTATGATTGGATTCGAAAATTGTTAATGAATGAACCGCGTGGTCATGATGTAATGTCAGGAGCATTATTAACAGACCCGTGTCATCCTGAGGCTGATATAGGTGTTATATACATAGAGACAGGTGGATATTTACCGATGTGTGGTCACGATACAATCGGTGTATGTACAGCGTTAGTTGAATCAGGTTTAATTCCGGTAGTTGAACCGATTACTTCTTTAAAACTAGATACACCGGCTGGCTTAGTGGAAGTAGATATTGCTGTTCAAGATGGAAAAGCAAAAGAAGTATCTTTCTGTAACATACCAGCTTTTTTATTGAAAAATATTACTGTACAAGTGAAAGACATTGGGACTATAGAGGCTGATATTGCGTATGGAGGGAATTTTTATGCCATTATTGATGCGAAGTCAGTAGGCCTAGAATTAATACCAGAAAATGCATCTACAATCATCGATAAGGCGATTCATATAAGAAACACAATTAATGAGAAGTTTGAAATCATTCATCCAGAGTATTCGTTTATTAGAGGATTAACACATGTTGAATTTTATACAGATGCTACTCATGAATGTGCGCATGTGAAAAATACAGTTGTTGTACCACCAGGCGGAATAGATCGATCCCCATGCGGTACAGGAACATCTGCGAAGCTAGCTGTATTATACGCTCAGAAAGAAATCAAAATTGGTGAAGAGTTCATTCATGAGAGTATCGTTGGTTCTTTATTTAAAGGATATGTCGTGAATACGACACATGTTGAAAATATTGAAGCTGTCATAACGAAAATTACGGGATCAGCTAGGCTTATGGGTATGCATAAATTTTTTTACAATGAAATGGATCCACTCAAAGAAGGATTTTTGCTAATTCCGCCGATGGAACATGAAACGGAGGATATAAAATGAACATTCAAAAAATGTATACAGCAGTAGACGTACATGTAAATGGCGAGGCATTTCGTGTAATGAAAGACGTACCGTGCAAATACTACTACAGTTTGGAGCAATTAAATGAACAATTTTCAGGTGAATTAGCAGAAGAGATGAAGCTTTTATTAAATGAACCACGTGGTTTTATCGGTTTGAATGGGTGTATTGTCGTTCCATCTATCCATAATGAAGTGGATGCAGCTGTATTATTTTTTAATCATGAAGGTTCGATTCCGCTTCATTATGGGGGCATTGTTGCGGTAATAACGATGTTACTCGAAAGTGGGTATTTAAAAAAGAGAGAGTCCAATCAATACAAAATTGAAACGTTATCTGGAATATTTTTAGTTCATGCGTATGTAGAGAATGATGAAGTTATATCTGTTTCGTTTGAAAGCAAACTTTGCTATTTGATTGAGGAAAATTTACAGGTTGGTAATGTAAGTTATTCTCTCATACAAGCAGATAAAGTATATGCAGTTGTAGAAAAAGGTGCGTATTCGCCAGAAATTCGTGTTGAAAACATTTCAGAATTGAAAAGATGGGGAGAAGCTACACTGCAGGCTATACAAAAACAGTCGCTAATAAAAAGGCTTATTTTAGTAGATCCTTCGCAAAAAGAAAAGAACCATATAAAGTCGATTACATTTCATGAAGATAACTTTATCGTACGTTCGCCAGGTTTTGTTTCTACTATCGTTTCCTATGTTCATGCATTATTTAAAAATGATTATATGGCGGATAAACCTTTTAAAAATGAAAGTATATTTAATAGTTTTATAACTGTGGAAAAAGTGAAGAAGGAGGAACTAGGATACATTTTCCGTTTTGAAAGTAGAGGATTTATTACAGGGATGCAGACGTTTCTATTAGACCCTACGGATCCGTTTCCGGCAGGATTCTTATTAAAATAAAATGTGATAGGGAGAGATAAATATGCAAAAAATTAAAGGGGCATTTCCAGTATTAATAACACCGATGGATGAATTTCAGGAAATTAATTGGGATGGGGTAAAACAAAATGTAAATTACTTTATCGAACAAAAGGTTGCAGGTATTATCATTAATGGAAGTACAGGAGAGTTTGTAAGTTTATCAAAAGAAGAACGATTTAAAATGGTAGAAACTGTGTTGAAAGAAATTGATGGCCGTATTCCAGTCATTGTTGGAACTGCAGCAGAGACCACAAAAGAAACAATTGAATATACGAAACATGCAGAAGCGCACGGAGCGGATTGTGCATTAATTATAAACTCTTACTATTGTAAACCGAAGGAAGAGGAGATTTATTTTCATTTTAAAGAAATCTCAAACTCTGTAAATATACCAATTATGCTATACAATAACCCATTTACTTCTGGTGTCGATATGAGTACAGAGCTAATGCTCCGTATTGGAAAAGAGTGTGAAAATGTTACACATATTAAAGAATCTAGCGGAGATATTCGAAAAGCAAGAGATTTAGTAAGACAAAGTGAAGGGGCTTTCCAAGTCTTCTGTGGTTCTGAAGATTTAGTTATGGAATCATATTTAGTTGGTGCCTCGGGATGGGTTTCAGTAGCAGGAAATATCGTTCCCGGTCTCGTTACAAAAATGTATGAGCATTTTCAAAATGGTGAATTAGAAAAGGCGTGGGAAATAAACGATGCTATTTTACCACTTTGCGAGTTTCTTGAAGGATCAGGGAAATATGTTCAAATCGTTAAACGTTCTATGGAATTACATGGGCAAGCCGGAGGACCTTCTCGCTATCCAAGACTAGGGTTAACTGCTGACGAAGATCAAAAGCTTCAAATGATTTTATCAAATATTGCAGCTCATGCAGCTGTTTAAATAAGGAGGAGAACATAATGTTAAAGACAAATATTGAGCTGAAACCAAAAGTGGAAGCGTTCTTAAATGAAGAAATTAAAATGTTTATTAATGGCGAATTTGTTTCTGCTATTGGCGGAAAGACGTTTGAAACGTATAATCCGGCTACAGAAGATGTTCTAGCTGTCGTATGTGAAGCGCAAGAAGAGGATATTGATGCTGCAGTAAAAGCGGCAAGATCTGCATTTGAATCTGGTCCGTGGGCAGAAATGACTACTGCTGAAAGAGCGCATCTTATTTATAAATTAGCAGATTTAATTGAAGAACATAGAGAAGAATTAGCGCAACTAGAAGCTTTAGATAATGGAAAGCCATATCAAGTAGCACTTGATGATGATATTTCAGCGACTGTAGAAAATTATCGTTATTACGCAGGATGGGCTACAAAAATTATTGGGCAAACCATACCAATTTCAAAAGATTACTTAAATTACACGAGACATGAACCTGTGGGTGTTGTAGGTCAGATTATTCCGTGGAATTTTCCGCTCGTTATGTCTTCTTGGAAAATGGGAGCTGCACTGGCGACAGGTTGTACGATCGTATTAAAGCCAGCAGAGCAAACGCCTTTATCTTTACTGTATACAGCGAAACTCTTTAAAGAGGCTGGATTTCCAAACGGTGTTGTAAACTTTGTACCAGGATTTGGTCCTGAAGCAGGGACGGCAATTGTAAATCACCATGACATTGATAAAGTTGCTTTTACAGGATCTACTGTTACTGGAAAGTATATTATGCGTCAGTCTGCAGAAATGATTAAGCATGTAACGTTAGAGCTTGGCGGAAAATCACCAAATATCATTTTAGAAGATGCGGACTTGGAAGAAGCAATTAATGGTGCATTCCAAGGTATTATGTATAATCACGGTCAAAATTGTAGCGCAGGATCACGTGTGTTTGTTCATCGTAAACATTATGAAACTGTAGTAGATGCACTTGTGAAAATGGCGAACAACGTAAAACTTGGAGCAGGTATGGATAAAGAAACGGAAATGGGTCCACTCGTATCTAAGAAACAACAAGAGCGTGTGTTACATTACATTGAGCAAGGGAAGAAAGAAGGTGCTACAGTTGCGGCTGGTGGTGAACGTGCGCTTGAAAAAGGTTATTTCGTTAAGCCAACTGTATTCACAGACGTTACAGACGATATGACAATCGTTAAGGAAGAAATATTTGGACCAGTTGTTGTTGTACTTCCATTTGATTCGACAGAAGAAGTAATTGAACGAGCGAACAACTCATCCTATGGCCTTGCTGCGGGTGTATGGACGCAAAATATCAAAACGGGTCATCAAGTGGCAAATAAATTAAAAGCAGGAACAGTATGGATTAATGATTATAACTTAGAAAATGCAGCTGCACCATTTGGTGGATACAAACAATCTGGTATTGGCCGCGAATTAGGTTCATATGCGCTTGACAATTATACAGAAGTGAAAAGTGTTTGGGTAAATATAAAGTAATAGGGCGTTTTACTGACAAAAATTGAGGGATGAAATAATGAAAGATGCGGACAACTAGAAAGTTTGATAATAGTTGTCCGTTTTCTTATATACAAAATTGCTTTTTAAAAAAATGATAAGGGGGATTTGGATGGAGAATTTAGTAGAATGGTTAGTAGGGCAAGTGTGGAGTATCGGTTTAGTTGTTTTTGCATTAGGGGCAGGCGTATATTTCACGATTGCAACACGCTTTTTGCAAATTCGTTATTTTAAAGAGATGATTAAACTATTATTTGAAGGAAAGAGTTCAGAGACGGGGATATCATCTTTTCAGGCATTTTGTTTAGCCTTATCAGGAAGAGTTGGAATTGGTAATATTGCAGGGGTAGCGACAGCAATTGCTTTCGGCGGGCCTGGAGCTGTATTTTGGATGTGGGTAATGGCTTTGTTAGGGGCAGCGAGTGCGTTTGTTGAATCAACATTATCTCAAGTATACAAAAGTAAAGTAGGGAATGAATATCGCGGCGGTACTCCATATTTCATTGAGAAAGGTTTAAAAATGAAATGGTTTGCAGTCATTGTAGCGGTAGTTGTAACACTTTCATATGGCATGTTATTACCAGGTATTCAATCTAGTAGTATCGCAGTTGGATTCGAAAACTCTAATGGTATTAACAAATATATAACTGGTATATTTTTAGTCGTGTTACTAGCAGCAATTATTTTTGGTGGTGTAAAGAGAATTGCTGGCGTTTCTCAAATGCTTGTTCCATTTATGGCAATTGGTTATGTAATTGTTACATGTATCATATTAATTGCGAATGTAACGGAGATTCCAAGTATGTTTGCTTTAATTTTCTCTAGCGCATTTGGTGTAAATGAAATGTTTGGTGGAATTGTTGGTGCAGCTATTGCATGGGGTGTAAAACGCGCTGTATTTTCAAACGTTGCTGGTGTCGGAGAAGCAACGTATAGTTCGGCTGCTGCTGAAGTATCGCATCCTGCAAAACAAGGATTAGTTCAAGCGTTTTCCGTATATATTGATACAATTGTCGTATGTACAGCGACAGCTCTTATGATATTAATTACAGGTATGTATAATGTTATACCTGAAGGGAAAAGCGCTATTGTAAAAAACATAGGAAATGTGGAAGCAGGTCCAATTTATACGCAACAAGCAGTTGAAACTGTGATAACAGGGTTTGGTCCAATATTTATTTCAATTGCGATTTTCTTTTTCGCATTTACAACGCTACTCGCTTATTACTATATTGCTGAAACGACACTTACTTATTTAGATCGTCAATTGAAGTATGGCTGGTTAAAACCAGTTTTAAAATTTGGATTTTTAATTATGGTTTACATCGGTAGTGTTGAATCAGCGTCGCTTTTATGGAATCTCGGAGATTTAGGAATCGGTAGTATGGCATGGTTAAACTTAATCGCGATTCTATTATTAAGTAAAATCGCATTAAAAGTGTTAAAAGACTATGAAACGCAGAAAAAAGAAGGGAAAGACCCAGTATTTAATCCTAAAAATGTGGGGATTGAAGGATTAACATTTTGGGAAGAAAGAAGTAAAGAGGTTGAAAGAAAAAGTTCTAGAGAAAAAGTTATTGTAGATGATAATTTAAAATTATAATGTAAATTAACTGAAAATTCTTAATTTAAAAGAAGGTATATTGCCTCCATTTCATCGCATACTACAATAGGTATGGATAATATGACTGGAGGGAATAAGATGGAACATGAGCAACATAGTTCGATAAATGATATTCTACATCATTATAAAGAAGGTATAGGTAGTTTTACAAATCAAATTCCTGAAATCGCTGAGACATATAATGCGTTCACGCAAGCTTGTTTTCAAGAGGGTGCTTTAACAAAAAGAGAAAAACAACTTATTGCATTAGGAATTAGTTTAGCAACGCAAGATGAGTATTGTACAATTTATCATACAAAAGGTTGTCTTGATCAAGGATGTTCGGATAAAGAGATTCTGGAAGCATGTGGTGTTTCAGCAGCATTTGCTGGCGGAGCTGCGATGAGTCAAGCGGTAACTTTAGTGCAAGAGCGTTTAACAGAACTGAAAAATCAAAAGCATTGAATAAAAAAACGTTTTAAACTTTATGTTTAAAACGTTTTTTATGTGAAATTAAATTTGAGTATAAAAATTATCTAGGATGGGTTCAATTTATGGTTATATAATAATGGAAGAATTTTAAATTTAGTAGGAATGAGAAATAACAACTATTTAATCTTAAGGTTTTGTAAAAAGCTTCAATTGCTTCATATAGTCAATGGCTTTTGTTTTATTTTTCTGTTTAGAAACATAATGTGCCTCATTAAAATCTCTATAGTAACTGTTAACTACTTCTTCAGAAAGAGCACCGTCAGAGATAGCTCTTTTAACCGCGCAGTTTGGTTCATTTGTATGTGAACAGTTAGAAAATTTACATCTCATAGAAATCTCTTTTATATCTTCATATCCAAAATCAAAATTCCTCTCAAGGTTTATCAAGTCAAATCCTATTTTACTAATAAGAAATCCCTCCACTTTTGAAAGAGTTTTTTAGAAACATACATACAAATTTTATCGTATTCAATTTGTATTCAATTTAATATTCTATATCTTCATAAATAGATTTTTCTACATCAGGAAGAACTGTGTAGATACTCTTACCGATTAAAGCTTCTAATTCTTTCTTAATCGCATAAAACCCTTTCCAATGTAAAAATGTATGAGATGTTGTACCATGACGCAAACCAACAGAAATTAATCTTCTTTCCAGCGTAGTAAAGCCATTCGCATCAGCAAGAGCGTCACAAAGAGTAATTACTTTATTGTATAAATCGTAGTTACAATGTTCATTTAATATTTCAACTAACCGGCTTCTCATATGGTCAGGAACGAGACTCCACTCCGCTGCGATATTTATATGTTCATTTTTGCATGGGAATGAGTGTGTCACACAAATAACAGCGTTTCCTGTATACCCTAAATCATTCATATACATATAACCATCATAGGAATGAATAACCGATTTGGTAAAACCTTTGTATCTTCCGATATCATGCAAAAGGGCAGCATTATATGCTATGTCAGCATCTAGCTTGTACCCTTTTTTTATAAGTTCTATAATTATGTTTTCAGTTGCATGAGCAACATGTAGTGAATGTTCAAACCAAGGGCCCGGGTTTTGTTCATATGCCCATTCGAGTAATTCTTTTGCGTACGTTCTATCTAATATATATTTCATATCGTTATCCTTTCACAAAAAATCATATCTTTCTATAAATTCATCTTATTATTTCATTATTCCTTCTTTAAAAATTGTTACAATGAAACAAAAGGGGGAAAAGTAATGCGAAATTTAGTAATTGAAGAAATAAAGCAACTAGAAAATGATATGGAAGAACTTTCGAAACTTTTAAAAATGGTTGTAAATGATGGGGCATCAATTGGTTTTTTGCCTCCACTGGAACAAAAAGACGCAACAAAGTATTGGCGAACAGTATTAGCGCCAGAAGTGATATTGTATGTGGCTAAAATAAACAACGAAGTAGCAGGGAGTATTCAATTACAATTAGTTACTAAGCCTAACGGAATTCATAGAGCCGAGATTTGCAAATTAATGACTCATCCAAACTTTAGACGTAACGGCATTGGACGATCGCTTATGCAAAAAGCAGAGGAACGAGCAAAGCAAGAAAACAGGTCTCTTTTAGTATTAGATACTAGAGAAGGAGATCCTTCCAATAAATTGTATAAATCACTAGACTACCAAGAAGTTGGAACAATACCAGGGTATGCAATTTCTCCGAATGGAAAGTTAGATGCTACGGTTATTTATTATAAAAACATTTAAGGTATAATCAAACGGGGAGAGTGCTTAATTATTAGTAAGTGAATAATAAACGACTATTTTTAACACAGTCTATATTTTTCTGGCGGTGTTAAAATAGTTAATTATAATCTAATTAACGCACTAAATGAATTTGAGAAAGTTTTTAGAGGGTTCTTTTAGTAATGATTCTCGTCTTATAATAAATGTAGAGAAGATGACTAGCCAACTATAGTTATTTTCGCTTTATTATCGGAAGGGGATGAAAGTATGAAAAAGAATAGTTTACAAAAGATGAAGAAAGTTATTTTAAGTGGTGGAGTATTACTTACGGGATTATTAACATTTGGATTTTCAGAAAAGGCTTCAGCTCATGGATATGTAGAATCACCAGCGAGCCGATCTTATTTATGTAAGCAAGGGGTAAATGTAAATTGTGGACCGATTCAATATGAACCACAAAGCGTAGAAGGGATAGGTGGATTTCCGCAACTAGGACCTTCTGATGGAAAAATTGCAGGGGCTGGTCATTTTCCCGCTTTAGATGTTCAAACTGTAGATAGGTGGAAGAAAGTTACGTTAAATGGCGGGACGAATACATTCAAGTGGAAACTAACGGCTCCTCATAGTACAAAAGAGTGGAAATATTATATTACGAAAAAAGGTTGGAATCCAAATAAACCTTTAACGCGATCAGATTTAGATTTAGTGCCATTCTATGTGAAAAATGACGGTGGAGCTAGACCAGGGACAACAGTAACGCACGAAGCAAATGTACCAACTGACCGTAGTGGATACCATCTTATTTTAGCTGTTTGGGAAATTGCAGACACTGGAAATGCGTTTTATCAAGTTATAGATGTAAACCTTTTGAATAATGGCTTATCCTCAAATTTCGCTTTTAACAATGTAGTGCAAGCTCCTACACTATTTTAATTGAAACATACATTTCGATCATCTAATTCATTTTAGATGATTTTTTTTATGAAAATGATGAAAAATATAGAAGAAAGTGCAATTATTTATAAAAAAATATGCTTTAAATATTGTCATATTTGCTTCTTTAAGATATCCTTTTCATGAAGAGGTGGAAAACATGGAAAAAGTACTAGTTTTCGGGCATAAAAACCCAGATACAGATGCAATTTGTTCTGCAATTGCTTATGCAGAATTGAAAAAAGAATTAGGAATGAATGCTGAGCCTGTACGTTTAGGCGAAATCAGCGGTGAAACTCAATTTGCGTTAGACTATTTTAAAGTAGAAGGACCGCGTTTTGTTGAGACAGTAGCAAGCGAAGTGGACAACGTTATTTTAGTTGACCATAACGAGCGTCAACAAAGTGCTAACGATATCGAATCAGTTCGTGTGTTAGAAGTTATTGACCATCACCGTATTGCTAACTTTGAAACAAGCGATCCTATATACTATCGTTGTGAGCCAGTTGGCTGTACAGCTACAATCTTAAACAAAATGTACAAAGAAAATGGCGTAACAATTCGTAAAGAAGTTGCAGGTTTAATGTTATCTGCAATCATTTCAGATTCTTTACTATTCAAATCTCCAACTTGCACAGAACAAGACGTAGCAGCTGCTCGTGAATTAGCGCAAATCGCTGGTGTAGATGCAGATAACTACGGCTTAGAAATGTTAAAAGCTGGTGCTGACTTAAGCGGAAAAACAATGGAGCAATTAATCTCTCTTGACGCTAAAGAATTCCAAATGGGTAATGCGAAAGTTGAAATCGCACAAGTAAACGCTGTTGATACAAACGACGTTCTTGTACACCAAGCGGAACTTGAAAAAGTAATCTCTGCAGTAGTAGAAGAAAAAGGTTTAGACCTATTCTTATTCGTTGTAACTGATATCTTAACTAATGATTCTGTCGGTCTTGCGATCGGTAAAGCAGCAAACGTTGTTGAGAAAGCATACAACGTATCACTAGAAAACAACACAGCTACTTTAAAAGGTGTTGTATCTCGTAAAAAACAAATCGTACCAGTATTAACAGAAGCATTCCAAGCTTAATCGTATTGCGTACAGATGAACAGTAAGGACAAGTAGTCAGATTGGCTACTTGTCCTTTTTTATCTCTAAAAAACAGAAAATTAAAAACGGGAGGATTGTGTATGTTTAATGATTTGGAGAGTAAATTACAGTCACTTTTAGAACGAAATATTACGTCGGTTTCAGAATTAGAGAGCTGGCTCTCGGAGGAGCTACGTTTAAACGCTGAAATACAGAAGTTGCGTTTGACTTTTTAGAAGAAAGGATATAAAGTACTGCAAGGGTCATTCTAAATTTGATTAACGAATTAAAATAAGGATAGCGTTAGCTATCCTTATAATCGTTTATTCGTAAGATTTTTTCTTGTTTATATAAAATGTAATTATAGCAGTAATGAAGAAAATAGGTATCGCATACACTTGCCCAACAAATAACTTCCAGCCGACATAATTATAGCCTTCAGATGCTGGGATGATAACGGAAATAACGCAAACAATAAAATAGACTAATAGTGCAGGGATAATATTTTTCATTTTTATGGACCTCCTTCCTAATTTAATTAATAAATCATAATATTAAAATTTAATTATAATAATTTGAAGAAAAAAATGCAAAAATTTTTATGGTATTATAATATTTGCAATGAGAGTGATCCATAGTACATATATGGTAAAATGTGTAATTTAAACTTTTCAAAATTATTATATAGTATTTCGAGAGAAAAATGTACAAAATAACGAATTTTATTTACCAAAGTAAAGGGAGTAGAAATATATATGAAAAGGATATGTATAATTCCATGTGGAAAAAAGAAAATTTGGGATAAACATTCAGACTACGGACCGATGGAAGCAAAAGATGTGTATATTAGTCCGTTCGGAAAAGCATGTCAGGCGTACGCAACTATGTTTTTCGAAAACTGGGTTATATTATCGGCGAAACATGGATTTTTAAGACCAAATGATATTGTATTAGAAAACTATGATCTTGCATTTGATTCAAAAAGCGATGGAGTAATAAATATAGAGCAATTACAAAAACAGATGGTAGATAAAAGTTTATTACAGTTTGACGAAATCGTCTTACTAGCAGGGAAGAAGCATAAAAAAGTAGTGACAAAGTTATATCCAGAAGAAATGATTACATATCCGCTAGAGGGGTGTAAAGGGATTGGATATATGTTGCAGAGGTTGAAAGAAGCTGTGAAGGAAGGGGAGGAAATATAGGTGTAGTTTCAGTGATTTTAAACTCTATTTATTTAGGGAGCCGAAAAGTAAAATAGAGTTTTTAGGCATCGCCGAAAGGGTGATGCTTTTTTTGTTCGTGTCGTCATTCATGTAAAAGTAATTTAGAGAATAAATCATTCGATTTATGAAGCGATAGCTTTTTTATATCGAGAACAAATTGCTTCACTTCTAGAAAATGTAGGACATATGGGTACAGTTAAGATTGTAAGTGGGAATAGCAATAAGACAAGTTTTGAATAGGATATTAAGAAAGGAGATGTTGATAAATAATGGCCAAATATAGTTTGCACGGAGGACACAATAGTATTGTTCAAGGTGCTAATTTTGGGAATCGGAAAGAACACGTTTTAGATAGGCAAGTTAAAGATGCTGTGGCGACTAAGTTAAGATCCCTAGGACACACGGTTTATGACGATACGGACGAGGTAGGGGCAACTCAATCACAAAATTTAAATAATATCATTCGGAATAGCAATTCCCATGCTGTGGATTTAGTTATTTCTTTTCATCTTAATGCAAGTGATGGAAATGGACAGGGTGTTGAGGTTTTGTATTATGATCAGAAAGATTTGGCGGCTAAAATCTCAGCTCAACTAGCAAAAGATATTGGATGGCGTGATCGAGGTGCGAAACAGCGTACGGATTTAGCGGTATTAAATGGGACGAAAGCACCTGCTATTCTTATAGAATTAGGATTTATTGACAATGAATCTGATATGGCAAAATGGAATGTTGATAAAATCGCTAATTCTGTTGTATTTGCTCTTACAGGACAAACTGGAGGAGGTGCAGCGGATTTGCTCAAAGTAAAAACTGGTGGTGTAGCATTTAGTAATTTACAAGCTTTGGCTCAAGCTATGGTAGATGCGGGTATTGATGGACAAATTGTCGTTCAGAAAGATGGCATTGGTTATGCTATAACGAATGGCTATCCGTCTGGAAATATCGATAAATTTACAGCTTGGTTAGATGCACGAAAATGGTACTATGAGTACGTGAGATAAAATGAAAATTAGTTTGATTAAAAACTAACAATTGTCTTATATTTAGTTAACAAGTATATTAAGTAACTAATAATTATGTAACTATAAAAATATGGACAATGTATATGTAAATTAGTAAACAAAACCACCTGTCAGAAAGGTGGTTTTGTTTATCTAGCTATTTGTGGGCAGTAAAATTCTTATCTCAAAATTCGGATGAAGCTAAGAAATTAAGTGGGAATTTCACTGCTCGTAGCCTCCTACTAATTATAGTTTCACTTTATATAGTTTAGAGCTTTGTAAATCTTTACTTGTTAAACCTGTAATAATATTTTGTTTTCTCAATACATAAGCCGAATTTTAAATTATTACCCAATAATATACTACCTCTCATACTATTTATTAGTTGATAATAGCAAAAAAACAAGCTTTGAATATAATAATGAAAAAGGAGATGTTAAATAATGGGTTATATTGTGGATATTTCGAAATGGAATGGCGACATTAACTGGGATATCGCAGCACCACAATTGGATTTCGTAATTGCACGTGTGCAAGATGGTTCAAACTATGTAGATCCTTTATATAAAAATTATGTACAAGCAATGAAAGCACGGAATATTCCGTTTGGTAATTATGCGTTCTGTCGTTTCGTTTCAGTAGAGGATGCACGGATAGAAGCAAGAGACTTTTGGAACCGTGGTGATAAAAATGCAACAGTTTGGGTAGCTGACGTAGAAGTAAGAACAATGAACGATATGAGAGCGGGTGCACAAGCTTTTATTGATGAATTACGCAGATTAGGAGCTAAGAAGGCTGGTTTATATATTGCTCATCATATGTATGCTCCATTTGGAATGGCAAATTTCAATTCTGATTTTGTATGGATTCCTCGTTACGGTGGTAACAAACCGGCGTATTCATGTGATATTTGGCAATACACAGAAACAGGGAATGTGGCTGGTATCGGCAAGTGTGATTTAAATAAGCTGATTGGAAATAAGCCGTTAGCTTGGTTTACAAATCCAATTGTTGAGCCGATAAAAAAACAAGAAGGGGTTGGAATTATAGTGAATAAATATAACAAAGTAGTTACTTATGAATTTGGTGTAAATTTAGTTCCTGACATGATTCAAATGATGGATAAGCTTGGATATACTTCTAAAATAATATCTCGTGGAGATAACCAAGGGCTTGTGTATTTCGAAACAGATTATCGTCAAGGGAATGAACTGGACAAAGCAACTGCTTGGTTAGATACGAAAGGAATTAAATATTTTTATACAAAAGAGTAGTTTGCTAAATAAAAAGCCGTCATGTGACGGTTTTTTATTTTTATGTAATCTTTTAACTCTACTTATAATATGGAGAAAATAGACTAATAAACAAGCCTTTGTATACTTTTAAACATAGAATATGATGAATTCTATTAAGGAGGAAGCAGATTCATGGGAAATACTTGTCATTGTGGGCATTCCCGAAATTGTAATACATTTTGGGATAATTTAATGTTTGGGAGATGTAGATGTAAACGCAATGATTTTCACGAATGTTGTTGCAAAGAGAAACCGAAATGTGAGTGTGAAAAATGTCATTGTAAAACAAAACCGAAATGCCATTGTATTCATGAAGAGGAAGGGTATTAATAATAAAAAAGAGTACGATACGTACTCTTTTTTTGGGTGATTATATTCCATCTTGAACAGATTTCTTTACAATTACCCATGTGTCTTTCTTTTTAACCGTTATAGCTACATTAGTTCCATTAGATTCCTTATAAAAGATATATCCATTGTTTGAGTTTACATATGTTACTGGTTCGCCTATGCAATCTCGCGAACAGGATTTGTTGACCAGTTCAATTAGGGATAGTTCACTTGGATCGGTTTTGCTTGCTTCTATAACAGCATCAAGGCTTGTTTTTCGATAACCTTGCAAGTTTATATGAAAAAGCTGCTCTATTTCTCCTGTAATGCTAGTGTTCATTACTTCTACTGAATTCTTTTTTTCTTGAAGAAAGCCGTTTTCATAAAGTAATTTTGTATAGCCAATCCATGCTATTAACACTAGCATGAAAAACATACCCGTCATTTTAAGTATTCGAAGTCGTTTGCTTATAATTGTTTCTGAGTATTTCATTCACTCTAATCCTCCAATGTTTTTAATTTAAAATATGCTTGGATACATACTTTTAGAAGAGGATGAAAGTTAATGAGTTTTCAATAAAAAAGAAAACATCCAGAGTTAGATGCTTTCTTTTTTTGTATTTTTGGCTATCTGTTCGTTACTTGTTTCATAAGTGGTCTTATTTCTTTAACTGGTGGTTTCTTATCATAGGCATCAACGTAAGAAAAGTAGTAGTTTAAGTTTCTTAGAAGACCTTTTCCTATTTTTGCACTTAAGAAAGGAAATACTTGTCCGGTATAATCATCGAGAGATTTACAGTAATATTTTTCATCTAAATATATACTATATTTACATGTTAGTTCTACTAAAGGACTCCCTTCATCATCAAATACTTCTTTAGAATCAATAATATCTATTAGTGCAAATTTTTCATTTAAGTAAACTTTCTTTTTTTTCTCGTGTTTATTTGTAAGTATAAAAACGAGACCAATTGCGTTAATCAAACTATTTCCTCCTATAAAAAACGGATATTAATAAAATATATCGATATAAGCTAAATGTAAAGAGGAGAGGTGAAATATCATAGAGAGAAAACTAAATAAGCCGATTTATGTTTGGAAATCGACTTATTTTTATCAAGTACTACTTAGTAGTAATACCTACTCTGATTAAAGTTTCACTTTATTGAAATACTTGTGGGAATTGTTTTACGATTGCGTTTGTTATCATGTCGGCCATTTCCAATGCTTCTTTTTCAATTTTATCGTAAAGTTTTACTCCTGCTTCATAATCTTTATTTAGGAAGGCAAGTGCTTCTGCTTTCGTTAGTGCTAAATGTTCATAAAACATTTTTCTAAATTCTTCTTTATCTATATATGGGTTGATACTGTTAAGAAATTCAATAATTTCATCACCATTAGCGTACCATTTTTTCTCTATAGCGGCCGCTGCATTTTGATTACCAGCTTTTGCGGCTTTAACAAGATCCGCTGCAATTACTAAGTGATCTTTAATTAATGCACTATATTTTTTCACTGCATCCTCACCGTAAAATGGTTCAAGTGATAGTCCCATATGTGTTGCGTTTTGTAGAAGTCGTCCAACAGTAACGTTAACATCTGGTAAATTAAAGACTATACTTATAATAGCCAATCTCGTCCAAGCGACGTGTTGTTCCCATAAAGAACGCATATACCCTTTTAAAAAATTCTCATTTTTACTAATTCGGTAGTTCCGTACGGATAAATCATAGTTTACATAAGGGTTATGGTAGGGGGAGTAATACGATTGCCAATAAGAATACATAAATAGTAACACTCCTTTGAACATGTATAACTCAAAGTATGATGAAGATTTATTTTTAGTTACGTGTCCTAGATTATTTTTAGGAAATTTGAAATGGAGAAATTAGGTGAATGATGTTGTGGTATATATGAATAAATTGAATATAAAGTAAAAGAGGGTCTGCAAGGGAAGTTGCAGACCCTCAAAAGGGTATTGCCGAGATGTCGGACTCGACTACGTAATGTTATCATAAAATTCTTTTGAAAAAACCTGGTAAATGTGTCCAAATAAAATTAGGACCTTCATACAGTCAAAGGGACCTGCTTCCCGCGGCAGGCCCCAATAACTAGATAATGTCGATGAGCAAAAAACTCATCTGGAGTACTTTTATAGTAACAAGTAAAATATCTTTTGTGTATTGAGAAAGAAGAATTGCATAATTATATGTGAACAATTTAACTCCCAACAATTCATGATAATCATGAATTGTTGGGAGTTAAATATGGTTATAAAATGGAGAAAAGACTTGGAAGTGAGATCGAGGTACACAGAAGTATGTAATCATGAAAAAGACCTGCTAATATAAGCAGGTCAACTTAAGGGGTTTATCCAACAGATTATTATATATGGTAACAACTGAATTGTAGTAAGTCTATACATTTAATATTGAGAAAAATTTTGTGAATGATATATTTTTTGCGCATATATTAACGTCTAAAAAGTTGAGAAAGAAAATTAAAAAGCTTTTTATAAGAGAATAATGGCTGATACTTATAGTATGATTCATATTTCCACGCATCATTATTAGAGAATTGGAGTTTTTGTGTTTTCGTTTTCGCCGTGATGGAACTCATATTACGATGCTTCATATAGTAACCTCCTGAATTTATATGTATACGATTAGTAGTATTCAAGAAAGGGAAATAAAATGAACGTTTAAATTGAAACTCTTTCTTCTTGTGTACTGGATTTATATTATAAATGTTGTAAAACATATAAAATAATGATGCTAGTTAGTATTAAATAGGTGGAGAAACATAGAATAATGAAAAAACAATAAGCATCTAATCATCCCTTTCAAGTCGCATAAGTGATTGATATAATAGAAGTAGATGAAAGATAAAGAAAAGCAGGTGACTCTTTTTTGTTTACTAAAGCACAAGAACTTTTAGCGTCCTACTTTGGTTATTCTTCGTTTCGAAGAGGACAAGATGAAACAATTAAAAACGTATTAGATGGGAAAGATACGGTTTGTATTATGCCAACGGGTGGCGGTAAGTCGATTTGTTATCAAATTCCGGCATTAGTATTTGAAGGAACGACGTTGGTTATATCACCTTTAATATCACTTATGAAGGATCAAGTAGATACATTGGTACAGAATGGCATTTCAGCTACATATATTAATAGTTCTATTTCTATTGCTGAAGCAAATCAGCGAATTCAATTAGCGAAACAAGGACATTACAAATTACTTTATGTCGCGCCTGAGCGTCTTGATTCGATGGAGTTTGTTGACCAACTTATCGATATGAAAATCCCTATGATTGCGATTGATGAAGCACACTGTATTTCACAGTGGGGACATGATTTCCGTCCAAGTTATTTACATATACATCGCATATTAGATTATCTTCCAGAAAAGCCGCTTGTATTAGCATTAACAGCAACAGCAACACCGCAAGTACGTGATGATATTTGTAATACACTTGAAATTAATCAAGAAAATACAATTATGACAACGTTTGAGCGTGAGAACTTATCGTTTTCTGTTATTAAAGGGCAAGATCGAAATGCATATTTGGCGGATTATATTCGTCAAAATCAAAAGGAATCTGGGATTATATATGCAGCTACTAGAAAAGTAGTCGATCAGTTATATGAAGATTTAATGAAGGCAGGAGTTTCTGTATCAAAATATCACGCTGGTATGAGTGATATTGATCGAAATGAGCAACAAGAACTCTTTTTACGAGATGAAGTAAGTGTAATGGTAGCAACATCTGCATTCGGGATGGGTATTGATAAATCGAATATTCGTTACGTAATTCATTATCAGCTTCCAAAAAATATGGAAAGTTACTATCAAGAAGCAGGACGTGCTGGTCGTGACGGATTAGATAGTACATGTATATTGTTATATTCTTCTCAAGATGTACAAGTACAGCGTTTTTTAATTGATCAATCAACTGGAGAATCACGTTTTTCAAATGAACTTGAAAAATTGCAAAATATGACCGATTACTGTCATACAGAACAATGTTTACAATCATTCATTTTGCAATACTTTGGAGAAGAACCGAAAGAAGATTGTAGACGCTGTGGTAATTGTACAGACAATCGCGAGAGCATCGATGTGACAAGGGAATCACAAATGGTTTTATCATGCATGATTAGAACGAACCAACGCTTTGGAAAGCAAATGATAGCGCAAGTATTAACTGGGTCGAAGAATAAGAAAGTTATTGAATTTAATTTTCATACTTTACCAACGTATGGGCTTTTATCGAACCGTAGTGTAAAAGAGGTCAGTGAGTTTATCGAGTTTTTAATTTCAGAAGAGTTAATTGCAGTTGAACATGGCACTTATCCGACGTTAAAAGTAACTGAAAAAGGGAAAGAAGTATTACTTGGTAAAGAGAATGTTTTACGAAAAGAACGAGTAGAGACAAGACAAATTGTTCAAGACCATCCTTTATTTGAAGTGCTTCGTGAAGTACGTAAAGAAATTGCACAAGGAGAAGGTGTACCTCCGTTCGTTATTTTCTCTGACCAAACATTAAAAGATATGTGTGTGAAAATGCCGCAAAGTGATTCCGAATTGTTGACGGTAAAAGGTATCGGAGAACACAAACTTGTGAAATATGGTTCGCACTTCTTACAAGCAGTTCAGCATTTTATTGAGGAAAATCCAAATTATGCTGAAACGATTAAGACAGAAGTAGTTTCAGAGCGTAAAAAGTCAGGAAAAGCGTCCGCAAATTCTCATTTAGAAACGTATGAAATGTATAAACAAGGTATTGATTTGAATGAGATTGCAAAAGAACGTAACTTATCAAGACAAACAATCGAAAACCATTTAATTCGCTGCTATGAGGATGGAATGGAAGTAGATTGGCACAGCTTTGTTCCAGCAGAGTATGAATCTCTTATTGAAACTGCCGTTCAAAATGCAGATGGTGGTCTGAAATCTATTAAAGAACAGCTTCCGAATGAAGTGAGTTACTTTATGATTCGTGCTTATTTACAAATAAGAAAGTAGAGGCATATAAAGGGGATAAGAATTTATGTATCATGTTTTCGTTTATGGCACGTTAAGAAGAGGACAAACGAATGCTCATTATATGCTAGGTGCAACATGTATCGCAGACAGAGCTTGGACATATGGAAAATTATTTGATACGAACGAAGGATATCCGGCCATGACTTATTCGATTGAAGAACAGGTGTATGGAGAAGTTTATGTAGTAAATGATGAGATATTGTGTAAGTTAGATGAACTAGAAGAATATAGAGGCAATGCGGAGACTGATTTATATGATCGAATCACGCAAACAGTATATGTTGCTGATGGGGAAATTGAGGCATATGTGTATATCGCTCAGGATAAAAAGATGTTAAAGAAAGTGATAGACTCTGGTGACTGGCTTATGTATCAAAAAATATAATAAGGTAGTTTTAAAAATTGGAAAGCAGATAATGACGAATTCATTATCTGCTTTTTATTGTGTGAATAATTGTCGTTCTCTTTTTATTCTTATAGTTCTTAGTACGGTTCCAATTCCGAGAAATAAAACAGTAGCAGTGACCCCGCTAGTAGGATTTAACCAAAAATCACTACTGTTTGTAAGAGTAATAATCCCTGTTATTGTAACTAAAACAGTAGGAACAGCATCCTCGATCGCATGCATGATAACACATGGCCAGACGGATTTTGTAAGTCTATATATTTCAACATACATAATTGACCAACAAACCATAAGGATACAGCCAGATAGAAGCATATTTAATCTTGAGATAGATTCAAAATATTCATTTGAAGAGCCTCCTTTACTTTTATTTATCCTACTATTTATGGGCAGTAAAACGCCCATTGATTAAAGTCTTTAATTTTTACAATGTTTTTTAATAGATAAATTAAATAGGAGACAAATAGAAAGAAGTATCTTTTACATGCATCACTATACTATATGTGTATGTGTGTGATTTAGATGTTGCATATTCTTTTTAAATTAGAAAGATGAAAAGTAAGTTTTTTCGGAAAATTTAAATGGAAACTATTGACTTTATGATTGGATTTTTAATACAATGATACTTCGACTGAAAAATTAGAACGGACAGGAGGGAATCGTCGAAATGAGCAACATATTTGAAGATGAGTTACAAAAAATGAAGGATACTTTACATACGATGGATGAGCAATTGGATAGGCTTGAAAAAATCCCGGTTTATTATGGAGAAGATTTTAAAGAGCAAATTCTTGAAAGTATGAGGGAGTCTAATAGACAAAACTTACGTATTGGTGTGCAAGAGCCGTACTTTGGAAGGTTAGATTTTCAGGAAGATGGAAAAGAAGAAGTTATGCCGATTTATATCGGAAAAGTAGGGGTTTCGGATATGGACACGATGAAGCCAATCATTATTGATTGGCGAGCGCCTGTCGCAAGTATGTTTTATTCATTTACCGGTGGAGAAGAATTAGCATTTTATCAATCACCAGATGGGTTAGTAGAAGGTGATGTGTATTTAAAACGAAACATTTCCATTCGAAAAAGAGAACTTGAACGTGTTGTTGATACATATGTAAAAGGAAATGAAGATGTATCACATGCCGATGATTTTCTTCTATATCGATTAGGTGAGAATAAAGATAATAAGCTAAAGGATATTGTTTCAACGATTCAATCGGAACAAAATGATATTATTCGAGCGGAAAGAAATTTACCATTACTTATTCAAGGGGTTGCAGGGAGTGGAAAGACAACAATTGCTTTACATCGCCTTGCTTTTTTAATTTATGAATATCGTGAACAACTAGAAGCAGAAAGAATGATCGTATTTGCACCGAATAGTCTGTTTTTAGACTATATTTCGAGTGTACTTCCTGAATTAGGTGTAGGGAATATTAGTCAAACAACGTTTCCAGATTGGGCATTACGTACGTTAGATGATTCAGTGAAACTAAAGCAGACAGAAAAAAAATTGAAAGAAGCATTTTCAATTAATCGTGATGAAAAGAAGGTAATGCTAGGTAAATTAAAGGGTACGTTGGAATTTAAGACGTTTATTGAAGAGAGAATGATCCAATTTGAAAATGAGTTAGTTCCGACAAAAGATTTTGAGGCGTGGGATAGAGCGATTATTCCATTAGAAGATGTTAAAAAATGGATGCAAGTTGAATATAAACATTATCCTTTACAGAAAAGAAGAGAACGATTAGTAGGACGAATGAAGCGCTGGATTGAAATTGAACTTAAAAAATTCGGGGAAACAAACGAGAAAAAATTACTAAAAAAAGAAGCGACTAAGAGACTGAACGCATATATGAAGTTTTGGCCGAAAATGAGTGCTCTTTCACTGTATAGTTCAATAGTAAAAAGTAAAGAAATACTTGAGGTATTACCTGAAGAACTTGTTAAAGAAACAGAAAAGAGTTGTCGTAAAAAAGAAGTGTGTGTAGAAGATTTACCAGCTTTAATATACATACATCATCGTATAACAGGGATCGAAATCGGGCAGAAGTTTCATCACGTTGTTATTGATGAAGCGCAAGATTTTTCGCCTTTCCAAGTTTATGTATTAAAAGAAATTACATTAGGTAATTCTTTCACTATATTAGGTGATTTATCGCAAGCGATTTATGATTACCAAGGAATTGAAGATTGGAATGCTTTTAAGGAAGTATTCCAAGAAACCGGTTATTATGAATTGACAAGAAGTTATCGTTCTACAAAAGAAATTATTGAATTTGCAAATGAAATAATTAAAAATGCAGAAATCCCAGTAGGACTCGCAACACCAGTCTTCCGCAGTGGAGAAGATGTGAAAGTAATTCATGCAGAAAATCAATTTACTGAAATTGTGAAGACGGTAAAACATTTGCAAAATGCAGATGTGAAAACAATTGCGGTAATCGGAAGAACAGAAGATGAATGCCGTGATATATATGTGAAATTAACAAATGCAGGATTAACGGTAAACGTAATTGAAGCAAACCAAAGTAAATATGAAGGTGGTATATCAGTAGTACCTGTCTATTTAGCGAAAGGTTTAGAATTTGATGCGGTGCTTTTAATTGATGTGGATGAAGAACATTACAAAAACACAAAACATGATGCAAAGTTACTATATGTCGGATGTACGAGATCACTTCATGACTTATGGATTTTCCATAGTGGGGAAGCGTCACCTTTAATTAAAGGATTAAAATAAAGTAAAACTATAATCAGTGAGGAATTTTACTGCAAGCTAATGTGGGATAAATATAAAAAGAGGATTTCTATTACTGTCTACTTAACAGGGAGATGACCATGAAGATCCTCTTTTTATATTGAAATTAATGTTCAATTTTAAACGAATAAAGCCATTAATATTAAATCTTGATAGCCACCATCCAATTTTACACCCTTTGCTTTTTTACCCTCTTCAAAGAAGCCTAGATTCTTATATAACTGGATTGCACCTAGATTATCTTCCATTACCTCAAGACAAACTTTTTCAATCTTACTGTTATTTTTAGCCCAATTGATTAACGTTTCTAGAAGAGCTCTTCCAATACCATAATTTCGATATTCGGGTAGTATGGTCTTCGCAAAAGCCCCTTGATGACTAATTTTTTCTTTGTTTCCATTCTTAAAATCTATTGTACCGACTAACTTACCATCAACTTCAGCAATAAACTGTACATAATTTGGATTTTCATGATAAGCTTTTAACGTTTTTTGAATAGCATCGATACGCACCTTTTTTACATCCTCAACCGTACTTAGCATGTATGGAGCGTTTATTAAAGCTTTTGAAGCAGAATCTAGTATTCTTTCTGCATCCCGTTCTTTAGCTTCTCTAATTATTATTGTTTTTCCATCCTTAGATTTATAAGTAAAAACATTAGTTGATAAGATACTACACACACCCTTTCGGAATATAATTAGTTGAATTTTTTAACTATCGTGCAATTATTAAGTAAGAAAAAGTCGTATCACCTTTTTCTGCAATCGCTCTACTTCAACTTAATGACGATTATTTCAAATATTTTTAATTTTTACAAGGATTTATTCCGTTATATAGCCCGATTGTTGAATAACATGACTGGCGTTTTTTAAACAACTTTATTATCTCTGTACACGATGAATTAACGACTTGAGCTGTTGTTTAAATGATATACGATGCTTTTTTCTAATTCCTTAGTTTGTTCTTTTTCCCATATACGAACAGCATCTACTGGAATTTGTGTATGTTTTAACCAATCTAGAATTAAGTGTAGTTGTTCTTGTATTTGCCCAATGTTTTGCTCCTTTATGTTCTTATTCTGAATTCTATTAATTAATTGCAGCATATAGGGAAGTTTTTCTATACATTCGCCTAAATCCCCGCAATAACCTGACGGTAATTCATGTGTACCAAAATCTAAAGTATTGATGTAATTAGAAACTAGGTATATCATGGCTTCTTGTTCGGTATCACCACCTAATTCAATCGCTTTTCGAAGGGATTTTTCTAAATCGTCTTCTTTATTGCTAGAGTCCATATAAATTCCTATCCATTTAAAAGGTCTTGAATCAAATGGGGTGTTTTCTGTCCATCTATATAGAATGTCAATTAGAAAACTATTTAGTGAGAAAGTTAACACCTCATCTTTTTCGTTTGATGCATCTAAAATAGTAAACAGTGAAATGGCAAACTCCTCTTGATCTTTTGATTCCCATTTCTTTGCATTTGTAATAAATGTCTCTAAATGTTTATAAGCTAATTTTCGAAGTCCCGCTTCGCGATGCTGACAGTAACAAATAAAATCATGCCAATGCTCAGTTGTATTCATATGTATAATAATAGTTTGTAATGCAGTGAGAGGTTTATCCATTATAAGTCCCCAATCTATTAAGCACGTGTTGAAAATTTAGTGTTATTATATCATTACATAAATTAAAGTGGGAAGAATTTAAGGTGGATTTTATTGGTCACGGGATCCAATCGATTGGTAATGTAGCGGTTCTAACAGGACTCATTATTGACTTTGAAGATGAAACGTAAAAAAGTTATTATATTTATCTGAATATTAAGGGAATACAAGGGTTTTATTTATTTAATTTTTAGAAAAAATAGACTATAACATTAATAAATGGTATAATTTCCTTGTTATTGGAATTAAAAAGAAAATATTTGAAGAAAAAGGATAGGGTTGGTTTTAATGGGGGATTCTGATCACAAAGAAACAAAGGCAATATTAAAGTTATGGTTTATTTATATACCACTTGCATTTGGAGAGTTTGTCTTTTCGAATATCATAGATTATTTAAAAAAATAAAGATTTTGCATTTGAAAAACAATTAACCTAATTTAATTGTTTTTTTTCTCTAATAAACCAAACAAAAATAAAGATTTTGAACAAGATGAAGTTTATGAAGGAAATAACGTTGATTAGGTGCTGAAAACGGTGTGAAATCAACAGTGCCTAAAGAATAAAACAGGAATCATTCAACCATGATAATTTTCCGTTTTATTAGCTTCCTATAGTGAGATGTTATGTTCACATCATATGTATACGATAGTTGTCACTTAATATAGCATTACTGCAACTTCAAAATTAGTAGTTAAGGTTGCTATCTTTTAGAGTGTTATATATATAACTTAGCTAAAAAAGTACAAATCATATAATTTGCGCTTTTCATTATCCGTTTTTCGGTAAAAAATATAGTTTTTGTCACATTAATACTGTACGATACATAGTATAAAACACATACTGTATGACATATAGTAATGGAAATGAGGTGAGTAAATGGATACTTTATTAAACTCGTTAATTACTGAGTTAAGAAGAGGGACATTAACGTTAGCCGTTTTAAGTCAATTAAGAACGCCGCAGTACGGATATTCACTTGTCCAGTTATTGGAGCAATCAGGGATTACAATTGATCAAAGTACTTTATATCCGCTACTTCGCCGATTAGAAAAACAGGAATTAGTGACGAGTAGTTGGGATAAAACGGAGAGTAGACCTCGTAAGTATTATGTTTTAAGTGATTATGGATTAGAAATATTTTTGCAGTTAAAAAAAGAATGGATAAAGGATTCGAAAGAACTTTATAACTTATTAAAGGAGGAAGAGAATGAATTTAATTGATCTCTATATCCAAGAGGTTGCGAAGAGATTACCTGAAAAAAATAGTGAAGATATTACACTTGAACTAAGGTCAACTATAGAGGATATGTTACCTGAAGATTATAGTGAGGAGGATGTAAAGAGCGTTCTCAAAAAATTGGGGAGTCCGGTTTCATTGGCTAATGGTTATTTGGATAGACCGATGCATTTAATTGGACCACGTTATTTTGATGTATATACAACGTTGTTAAAAATGATTATACCAATCGCAGCTGTCATTGCACTCATATCAATGGTTGCAGAAAATTTTATAGGCTATAGTGGTGATCAAGCGATATTAAATGTTATTTTGCAATTGATAGGTAAAGGCATTGGGGAAATTTTTGAAGTGGGCCTCCATGTATTTTTCTGGTTGACACTTGTGTTCGTTATTTTAGAAAGAACAGATAAAGACAAAGGTATCGAGCCGTTGACGACAAGTTTAAAAAAATGGACACCAGATGATTTGAAAAACATCTCGTATATCCCAAAGAAAAAAGCAATCTCGAAGTTTGAAGTTTTTGCAGGTTTAATGTGGACAGCAGTTTGGGCTACACTTTACTTTTATGCGAATCATCTTGTTGGCGTATATAACGGTACGGCAAATGGACTGAAGTTTGTTTCGCCAACTTTTAATCAAGATGTTTTATTGCAGTACTGGCCAATCGTTATAATTATGATCGTTTTTGAAATATGTATATCCCTTTATAAATTGGTGCAGGGACAATGGACTCAAAGATTGGCGATTGGGAATGCTATTCTTCAAATAGCTGGGACGATAGTATTCATTGTAATTGTAGTAAATCCACATGTATTTAACGCAGGGTTTATTACGTATTTGGCAAATGCATTTACTATTTCCCCAGAGGGATTTAAAACGTGGCTCATTGGGGGAGGAATTTTCTTCTACACATTATCTGCTGCAATAAATATATTTGATGGTTTCCGAAAAGCTAGTATTCGTATGTAGATAAAAATCGGAAATTTCGATAAAATAAAACTATTAAAAAGATAGTGAAATAAGATGAACATGATGAAAGGAAGAAAACAATGATAAGGGAAGCAACGAAAAGAGATTTAGCATACATTTTAGATATTTATAACGATGCGATACTTTATACAACAGCTGTATATGCGTATAAACCTGTAACCCTTGAAAATAGAATAGATTGGTATGAACAAAAAAAGGCTGACGGTTATCCCATTTTCGTATACGAATTAGATAATAAAGTAGTAGGATTTGCGACATTTGGACCATTTAGAGCCTGGCCTGCTTATAAATATTCAATTGAGCATTCGGTGTATGTTGATAAGGATTATAGAAAAAATGGGATTGGGACGTCTTTAATGAAAACATTAATCGAAATTGCAAAGGAAAGAGAGTATATGACCTTAATTGCTGGAATTGATGCAGAGAATGAGAAAAGTATTGCCTTGCATCAAAACTATGGATTTGTTCATGCAGGAACAATAAAAAAAGCTGGTTATAAGTTTAATAAATGGCTAGATTTAGCTTTTTATCAGCTGGAACTTAACGGTCCTGAAAATCCTATAGAAGAATAAATATTTTTCGGTAGCAAGAAAAAACTCATGCTACCTTTTTCTTATTTAAATAGCTGATATGAGCTGCCGAAAAGTTTTTTATATTCGATATTGAATTTATTGGTATAATAGGAATGTTTAACGAATTTCCGCTTCTTTATGTGATGGGGGGAAAAGATTTACCGAATCGACGTGAAAATAAAGAGGTAGATGAAGCTTTTGCAGCAGTTTTAAAGTACATATACAAAGAATATAGTGAAAGCATGCTAGGAGTGAGCGATTGAAAAGAAACTTAAAGACTTCAACAATCATTATTTTAATTTTAACGATTATTGTTCTTGAAGTTGGAATCGCACTATATGATCACAATTTGTCATTAGATACAATTTACTTTGCAGCGATCCTTATTTGTATTGTATTGCTTTTTGGCACACGTGTTTCTGAAGAGAAAGAAAGTACATCGAAACGAGGACGAAGAAAAATAGCTGTTATATTTTGGCCATCTATTTTATTGTCTATCGCTTGTTTTGCAGTTATAAGTTACATAAGGGTAGGCTATGTCTCTGTACCAGGGATAATTGGCTTTTCATGCTTTGTTACATATGGTGGATTCGTTTTGATTAGTATTTTAAAGGGGAAAAACAAAATGTAGCTTACTAAGTTGAAAGGAAGCAATGTATATGAAACATATAGAGAACGGTACACGTATTGAAGGAGAATACATTAAAAATAAAGTTATTCAATATAATATGTCCATCTTAACAGATGAAGTAAAACAGCCGATGGAAGAAGTAAGCCTCGTAGTAAAAAATGAAGAAGGAAAAATATTTGGTGGTGTAACAGGTACGATGTATTTTTATCATCTTCATATCGACTTTTTATGGGTTGATAAATCAGTTCGTCATGACGGTTATGGTAGCCAACTTTTACATAAAATTGAAGAAATTGCGAAGGAAAAAGAGTGCAGATTAATATTGCTAGATTCATTTAGTTTTCAAGCGCCAGAATTTTATAAAAAGCACGGTTACAGGGAGTATGGTGTCGTTGAAGATCATCCGAAAGGTCATAGTCAGCACTTTTTTGAAAAGAGATTATAATAGTATTATGTATACTGGTTGATGGGAGAAAGCATATGTACACGTATAAATTGCAACAAGAACAACCAATCTGTGCAGAAAAAATAAAGAAGCTTTATGATTCTGTCGGTTGGTGGCCAGAAAGAAAAGAAGTCGATATTGAAAAAATGTTAAAGAATAGTATAGGCATTGGAGTATGGGAAGAAAATGAATTAGTTGGATTTGCTAGAGTCGTTTCTGATGGTGCTTTTCGAGCATACATTGAAGATGTTGTCGTACATGAGAGTGTAAGAAATAAAGGTATTGGAGAGAAAATGCTTACAATATTACTTCGAGAAATATCTCATATTGATATTGTTAGTTTATTTTGCGGTGAGAAGCTAATAAAGTTTTACGGTGAGCAGCAATTTCAAGCAACGAAGCAAATTGTGATGCATCGTAATCAAACAGGGAAAGAATAAGAGGTGCCAATTAAAATGAATGCAACAAGAGCGTACTGTTTATCGAAAAGAAAAGCGACAGAAGATTCTCCAGATGGCTGGAGTGCAACATGTATGAGGCTTAATAATAAAATATTTGCGATAGTAAATCATGAAGAAGGCGAAAAAGCTGCGATTACATTGAAGTGTGATCCAGAAGTCGCATTAAGAATAAGAGAAGATTATCCAGAAACAATTATTCCAGGGTATCATATGAATAAAAAACATTGGAATACCGTTTATATTCATAAGGGTATAGAGCAGGAGCAAATTAATAAAATGATTGATTGGTCGTATGATCTAGTACTACAATCATTTTCAAAGAAAAAGCAGCAGGAGTTAATGGATTAATATGTATTAGGAGTGTGTGTAATGAAAGATTCGATTAAAGATACGTATGATAAATTAGCGAGTACATATAAAGAAAATCTAGATTTTGCAAATCCATATAACAGTTATTATGAAAGACCGGCGATGATGGAGCTTATTCCAAGGGAACTAGAAGGAAAAAAGATATTAGATGCTGGATGTGCAGCTGGATGGTATACTTCTCAATTCATAGGAAGAGGAGCAAATGTTACAGCAATTGATGTAAGTCCTGAAATGGTAAAAGCAGCAAAAGAAAATATAGGAGAAGAAGCAACGTTCCTTTGTCATGATCTGCAAGAAACATTGCCATTTGAAGATAATACGTATGATGTGATTGTAAGTTCGTTAACTCTTCATTACTTAGAAAATTGGAATCAAGTATTTCAAGAATTTCGTCGTGTATTGAAGCCAGGTGGGGAACTTATTTATTCTATTCATCATCCTTTTATGGATTTCACAAAGTTTCCATGTGAAAATTATTTTGAAAAACAGTTATTAATAGATACTTGGGTTAAACCGAATATTACTATTGAAGTCAAGTTTTTTAGAAGATCATTACAAGACATACTAAATGAAACTACAAATTATTTTGTATTAGAAGAGATAGTAGAACCGAAGGCAATTGAAAAAATGAAAGAAGTAGACGAGAAATCATATTATTATCTAAATACGAATCCACATTTTCTTATCATTAAAGCAACTAATAAATAGCTAGTAAAATAACTTTGTTTTACTAGCTATTTACAGTTTTACATTACATATTAGGGGACTTTAAAATGAATACGAAACGAAATAGAGTAGTATATGCACTATTTACTATAGTTATTATTATTTTAGGTCTTAGCTCAAGAAAGTTTGCTTTTGCACTACCACATCTATTAAATGATTATTTAGGTGATGCTTTATGGGCATTAATGATTTTTACTGGCTTTGGATTTTTGTTTCCTAAAACAGAGACGAAGAAGTTGGCTTTTATTAGTTTAATGTTTTGCTATGGGATTGAAGCTAGCCAATTGTATCATGCGGAATGGATAGATAGCATTCGTGCAACGACTTTGGGCGGACTCGTGTTGGGATACGGTTTTTTGTGGAGTGATGTAGTGGCTTATACAATTGGTGTTGGAGTGGGAATACTGTGTGAGGTTATTTTTCGGAAGAAATAAGAATTGTAAAAGGGGTATTTGTAAATGGAACAAGCAATGGAAATTGCAAAGCTTTGGTTTCGAAATGAACATGTCACAGCTGCTGTAATGCAACCAAAAGTAGCGAAGGTTTTATGCAAGAATAAAGAGTACATTTTAAAGAGAACGGGATCGATAAAGCAACTTCTAGTTGAATTCGATGTTTTGAAGCAACTGTATGAAAAGGGAATTAAAGTACAGAAAGTAGTAAAGACAGAAAATGATGAACAATATGTATTATATAAAGAAAAATATTATTGCTTATATGAGTATGTTGCCGGAAGTGTTTTAGAAATAAAAGATACGAATAAGCTGGAAAGGCTAGCAAGTACAATTGGAGAAGAAATAGCTAATCTGCACAAAGCATTACATTCGGTGAATAGTGACCATGAGTTAATAAAAAGAGATTTATATAAGATAGTATTTGAATGGGCTATACCGATTTTAGAAAAGAACGAGCATGCTCATCGAGAGGTAATTCAAAAGATGGAGCGAATGCACACAGCTTTCAAGGAAACGGTCCATCCATTACCGAGACAAATTATTCATCGTGATATGCATCTATCAAATGTAATCTTTAAAGATGATAAACTGGAAGGGTTTATAGATTTCGAGATTTTAGAAAATAATGTAAAAATATTTGATTTATGTTATTGCTGTACAAGTGTATTAAGCGAGCTATTTAGTGATGAAAGATTAAGAGAAAAATGGTTACATATCGTTAGCAAAGTCTTTGAAGGTTATTATAAACAAAATGATTTAACGAAAGAAGAACTAAAAGCTATTTGGTATGTTATGCTTTCAATTCAAATTATCTTTATTGCTTATTTTGTCCAGTTACCAGATTTATTAAAGTTAAATGAAGAAATGTTCTTCTGGATTTTTGCTAAGAAGGAAGATATTGAAGAAATTATAGAAGGTATCGTAAAGGTATGAAAAAAATAATATTAATTGGTTCTGGCGGTTCAGGAAAATCCACATTAGCAAGGCAGTTAGGAAATAAATTAAATATTAAGGTGCATCATCTTGATGCATTATTTTGGAAACCGAATTGGGAAGGTGTTCCGAGAGAAGAACAAATAGCAGTTCAAAATAACTTAATTAAAGATGAGAAGTGGATTATTGATGGGAATTATGGCGGGACGATGGGTATCAGACTGAATGCAGCTGATACAATTATCTTCCTTGATATGCATAGAACAATTTGTATTTATCGTGCTTTTAAAAGAATTGTAAAATACCGGAATAAAACAAGACCAGATATGGGCGCGGGATGTGAAGAAAGATTTGATTTGCAATTCTTTAAATGGATATGGGAATATCCTAATACTAAACGACCTACAATTTTAAAAGGGTTAGAGCAATTGTCCGAAGAGAAAAAGGTTATTGTTTTAAAATCTCCAAATGAGGTTCGGAAATTTTTAGAGCACATATAATAATAGAATGTGACACAACAATTCTTTTTGGATCTTACCGATTAGTTTAATTAAACTAATCGTTTTTTATTATGAAAAATTTAACGCTTTTTGAAAATTGTATTTTGTAATGAGTATATGACTATAAGTTCATATAAAATGAACGTTTGGAGGAATAGAAAATGACTAATGATTTAATTCAAACAATCGATTCATTAATGGTAAATATTCCAGTTGGAGAGGTAGTATTAAGAGATGATCGAATAAAAAAAGAATGGATAGTGCAAATTCAACCATTTTTTCTTGCAAAGTATGCTGTAACAATGGAACTATATGATGCTATTACAAATAGTACATTAAATAATTTTGATAAAAATCATAAACCAGTTGTCAATATTTCATGGAACGATGCCATTGCGTTTTGTAATGTACTTTCAAAAAAAGTGGGATTAAAAGAATATTATTCTATTAGTGATGATAGTCAAATTGTGAAATGTAATTTAGATTCAAATGGCTACCGATTACCATCTGAGGCAGAGTGGCAATATGCATGTAAAGCAAGTACAACCGGATATACATACGGGAAACTTCATGATATAGCATGGTATAATGAAAATTCAAATGGAGAAATTCATGACGTTGGCCAAAAAGAACCGAATGCATGGGGACTTTATGATATGCTAGGGAACGTTTGGGAATGGTGCTATGATTTGTATGATGAAAAAGTATACGGATCATACCGCATTTTTCGTGGTGGTAGTTGGGCTGAAGCAGCGAGAGGTTGCGGCGCTACTTGTCGTCGTCGAAGCCATCCTACATTTCATATAGATGATCTCGGTTTTAGACTCGCTAGGTCAATTTAGTAGGAACATGCTACGAACAACTAAGAAAAGAGTATGGAGAAAATCCGTACTCTTGCCAACATAGAAACGATTTAACGTAAGGAGTGTTTATTATGGCGCGTGTTTTATTTATTAACGCTGGATCAGTAGGACATATAAATCCAACTTTACAAGTTGTAGAAGAATTGATTTCTCGTGGTGAAGAGGTCGTTTATTTTTCAATAGAAGCTTTCAGGGAGCGGATTGAGAAGACAGGTGCTACTGTACGAACGATTGATGATCAAAAATTTATAAAAGCGTTTCTATCTGGAGGCAGAAATTATTTACAGGAAAGAATAAATGGCCTTCTACATACAGCGGATATTGTAATACCTAGCGTTCTAGAACAAATTGAAGGTGAACATTTTGATTACATAATTCATGATTCTATGTTTGGCTGTGGCCATTTAATTGCTCAAATCCTTAAGCTGCCAGCCATAAATTCATGCACATCTTTTGCGCAGGATGAAAAATCCTTTGGGCAAATGTTAGGTCATCTGTCAAAAAATATCCCAGTAGAAATTCATGATAAAATACAGAATGATTTTCAAAACTTAACGGAGGGAATTGCTGAAAAATATGGTGTTGAAATAAAATCATCGTATGAAGTTTTCTGTAATCCTGCACCCCTTACTATTGTGTATACAATTAAGGAGTTCCAGCCTTTTGGTGATACGTTTGATGAAACATATAAATTTGTAGGACCATCTATCTCTGCACAAATGAAAAACAGAGACGTTGATTTTACTTCAATTGAAAAAAAAAGTCCGATTTATATTTCATTAGGTACTGTTTTTAATGAAGCGATTGACTTTTATAAACTGTGTATGAAGGCCTTTGAGAATAGTGAGCATACAATTGTTATGTCTATTGGTAGTAAAACAAAAATAAGTGATCTAGGCGAAATTCCTAAAAACTTCATTGTGAAAAACTATGTACCCCAAACTGAGCTGCTTACATATACGAAACTATTTATTACACACGGCGGGATGAACAGTGCGCATGAAGGACTGTATAACGGGATTCCGCTCGTTGTAATACCGCAAAGTGCAGATCAGCCAGTAGTCGCAAAGCAAGTGGAGAGTCTTGGAGCAGGAATAAAATTACAAATGCAAGGATTAACTGCGGATCAACTAAGTGAAAGTGTAGAAATGGTATTAAATAATCCGTCATTTAAAGAAGTCGCTTTGAATTTGAAGAAATCTTTCCAAAAATCAGGTGGATATAAGGAAGCTGTTGATGAAATTTTTATATTTGTAGGTCAGTGAAAAAATGAAATTATACATTAGAAAAGCATCTAAATAGGATGCTTTTTATTTAACTTTATAATTCTTATTTTTAATATTTAGTATGGTTAAAACTAAGGCACTGAGAGATATAAGTATAAGAATAAAAGTTAACTAGTTAAATGTATTGTCAATTATGAAGTAAAGATGATAGATAAATATATTCAAATTTTATTTTAAAATGTTAGGACTTAGTTTTACATGTTAGTAATAATTTCACTGTTTCTGCACAACTTCTGCACATACTCAGGTAATTTCTATGTCATGATATATTCATAAAGTGAAATATTTTACAAGGAAAATATAATTTCACTGCGGTGTATGCATAATTAACACATACATCGGTACAAGTTTGTCTCTTGTTATTCTTTTACATCAAAGCCCACATTCCACTACAAAGTATAACAAGAAGGAGACATGAACATGAATAATCGATTTTTAAAACAACTACAAAATATGAAAATGAACAAAAAAAGTTTAGGAGCTGTAGCATTAACAGCTGGAATTATTAGTACGACACTTATTCCTCAAAATGCTTATGCGCACGGTTTTGTTGAAAAGCCTGGTAGCCGATCTGCTTTATGTAGTCCAACTTATGGTGCGCTAAATGTAAACTGTGGAAGTGTTATGTATGAACCACAAAGTTTAGAAGCTCCAAAAGGGTTCCCACAAGGTGGTCCAGTAGATGGACAAATTGCTTCAGCAGGCGGAAAATTTGGTGGTATTTTAGATCAACAAACAGCAAATCGTTGGTTTAAAAATACAATCACTGGTGGGGAAAATACATTTACTTGGAAGTATACTGCGCCTCACTTAACGAGTAAGTGGCATTACTATATTACTAAAAAAGGATGGAATCCAAATAAAGCGCTAACAAGAGCAGATTTTGAACCAATTGGAACAGTACAACATGATGGTTCTGCAGCTTCAAATAATTTAACTCATAAAATCAATGTACCTACTGATCGTAGTGGATATCATGCGATTTTAGCAGTATGGGATGTAGCTGATACAGCAAATGCATTCTATAATGTAATTGATGTTAATCTTATTAATGATGTGAAACCAGACATAGAAGCGCCAAGTATTCCAAATGGACTTCAGACGCAAAAAGTAACAGCGAATAGTGTAGAACTAACATGGAACGCTTCTACGGATAATGTAGGGGTAAAAGGATATCAAATCTTCCGTAACGGAGAGATGATTGATACAGTACTAGGCACTCATTTTATTGATAAGAAATTACAACCAAGTACAGAATACTCTTATACTGTAAAAGCAATTGACGCAGCTGGAAATGTATCGAAAGAAAGTGCAGCGCTTACAGTAAAAACGACAGTTGAGACTCCTGATACAGAAGCACCAACACAACCAAAAGGATTACATAGTATGGGAACGACAGCGTCAAGTGTGGATTTAATGTGGAGTCCATCTGACGATAATATTGGTGTAGACCATTATGATATTTATAGAGAAACAGAAGGGGCAATGAAAAAGATTGCAACATCCAATACAACTTCTTATTTGGATAAAAATCTGCTCGCTAATACTACTTATAAATATGTAGTGAAAGCTGTTGATGTAGCTGGAAATGAATCCGTACAGAGTGATATATTCACAATTACTACAAAAACTGAAAACGCTTCATATGAAGCGTGGGATGCAAAAAAAGCATATAAAAAGGGAGATAGAGTTCTGCACGAAGGAAAAGTATATGAAGCAGTCCAGAGTTATCAAGGAAATGGTGATCCAAACTGGATTTATGCATTATCATTATGGAAAACAGTGTAAGCTTTACTTAGGTATGAACTAAGAGATGATGGGCTTTGATGCAAAAGGGAATCTTGAGAATTCACTTTTCTATTAATAAAAAAAGTAGTGTATGAATACATAAGATTCATACACTACCTTTTTATTATGATAATACTTTCGTCATAAGTATATGTGGAATGCCATCTTCCATAAATATATCAGAAGAAGTTTGATAACCTAGTTTTGTATAAAATCCTTCAGCTTGTGTTTGACCGTGTAGTTTCACTTTTGTAACTTGTTTGTTACGAGCAAGTTCTTCTAACGTTTGAATGATGACTTTACCTAATCCGTATGTACGATAATCTTTTAAAATACAAATACGTTCTAATTTTCCGACACCATCAACAAATCGTATACGCCCTGTGCCTACAGGAAGCTCATGATAATAAACTAAAATATGTTTACATTGCTCTCCGATTTCATCGAATGTATCAAATTCATCTGCAAGAGGGACACCTTGTTCTTTTACAAATACTTCTTTTCGAATATGAAAGGCAGTTTCTAAATCAGCAAGTTCTGTTATAAGTTTGGATTGCAAAATGTTCAGTCCTTTCTAGTGTAATCAGTTTACGTTTTCCTAGTATATCATAATAAAGCACTATTAAGAGAAGAAGAACATACTAAAAAGCCAACTTTAAAAAGTTAGCTTTTATTACAATTTCTTTATCCCATTTTTAGTACCAATAATTGCTGTACTCGTCATACTTATAAACAACCCTGTTTCAACTACACCAGTAATCATTTTTAATTGAGTGTGTAAATGGGCAGGATTAGAAATATGATTAGGGAATATACAATCGATAATCATGTTATTGTTATCGGTTATATAGGTTTCATTGTTTTTCAAACGTAATGTTGTTTGACATCCTAAAGACTGAATTTTATTTTCGGTTTGTTTCCATGAAAAAGGGATGATTTCAATAGGTAATGGAAAAGTACCTAAATGTGTTACAAGTTTCGATTCATCAGCAATGATAATTAGTTTTTTAGAGGAAGAGGCAACGATTTTTTCACGAAGTAATGCACCGCCACCGCCTTTTATAAGTTGTAAATTTGAATCAATTTCATCCGCTCCATCAATTGTAAGATCAAGACTTTGTACGTCGTTTAACGAAATTAGGGGGATATTTAGTTGCTGTGCTAATGCTTCAGTTTCCTTTGATGTTGGTACAGCTTGAAATGATAATCCTTCTTTTACACGCTCACCTAATTTTTGTATTGTCCAATATACAGTAGAACCTGTACCAAGCCCAATTTTCATGCCATCGTTTACAAAGTTAGCAGCATATTCGCCAGCGAGCTGTTTTAAATTCATCGCTTTACTCCGCCGGACGTGGCCCAGCATCAAGACCTGAATTTTCAACTGTAAGTACCGGACGAACGACTATATCTTTATGTACACGCATTTGACAAGATAATCGTAAATGATCTTCAATTCCTTTTTCCGTCATTGCATGTTTCTCATTCGCACTCGCTTCACAGAAATCACCTGCTAGTATTTCTACTCTACAAGTTGTGCAACGTGCATTCCCGCCGCAACGATGAAGAATGTTGACACCGCTATCTTCAATTGCTAATACTAACTTTGTTCCTTCTTTCACATCAAAAGTTCCCGCACCTTCAATTGTTAATTTTGGCAAATTTGTTCCTCCTCACGTAAAATTGTACATAACATATTTATGACCGCGAATTATTGAACATAAACATTATTTTTTTATATCCCCGTAACTTTTTTTAATGTTGAATCGTTTATTAAGTAAGCGCTGAAAAGGAGTGGTTATTTTGTGCACAAAAGTAACTCATGTTTTAAAGAACCATATCGATATGAATCATTCAAATATAAACTTTTTAATTGAACAATATGGAGAGTTAAAAAGATACTGTACTTTTTTAACGAAAAACAAATGGGATGGGGAAGATCTCGCCCAAGAAACAGTGTGTAAAGTGCTTCAAAAATATAGAAATAAAGATATTTGTATGACACTCGTCTATAAAATAGCAAGAAATCGTTGGTTAGATCAGATAAAGTCTAAGTCTGTTCATGAAAAAATAAGAGAACAAATCACTTTTGAAGAACCACATGAGAACATTGCAGATTTGCATGAAATGGTAGGGAAAGTATTGTCTTCATTAAATGTACAGCAATCCGCAATTTTATTATTAAAAGATGTTTTTCAATATAGTATCGCTGATATTGCTAAAGTGTGTTTTGTATCAGAAGGTGCAGTAAAGGCTTCTTTATTTCGAAGTAGAAATAGGCTGAAAACTGTAAGTGAAGAAGGGATTGAGATAGTCGAATTCACAGAGGATATTGAAGTTGTTGTAACATCTATTCGTGAGGAAAGACCAGAATTGTTAACGAAACTTCTTCCGACAATAGATTTTACTAAGTTACCATCTAAACAGCCAGTGTTATTATTTAATGTGAAAAACCCTTCTTCCTACAGTTGTATGCTTTGCGCAGCATAACAAGTATTGGAGGAATTTAAAATGAATACAATTCCATATGTAGTAGAACAAACAAAATTAGGAGAACGTTCCTATGATATATATTCAAGGTTATTAAAAGACCGCATTATTATTATCGGCTCAGAAATTAACGATCAAGTAGCGAGTAGTGTCGTAGCGCAATTATTATTTTTAGAAGCAGAAGATGCAGAAAAAGATATATATTTATACATCAATAGCCCAGGAGGTTCAACGACAGCAGGTTTTGCAATATTAGATACGATGAATTTAATTAAACCAGATGTGCAAACGCTATGCATGGGCTTTGCGGCATCATTCGGTGCATTGTTATTATTATCAGGAGCAAAAGGAAAACGGTTTGCGCTCCCTAACAGTGAAATTATGATTCATCAGCCGCTTGGTGGTGCACAAGGGCAAGCAACAGAAATTGAAATAACTGCGAAAAGAATATTAAAGTTAAAGCATGATATTAATAAAATGATTGCAGAAAAAACAGGCCAACCGATTGAAAGAGTAGCACATGATACAGAAAGAGATTATTTTATGACTGCAGAAGAAGCGAAGGCATATGGGATTGTAGATGACGTTGTTACGAAAAAATAAGATGAAAAAGGCTAGAGGATATATTAATTCTCTAGCCTTTTTATTAATCCTTTACCCATTCATCAACTAATGCTTGATTTTTTTTAATCCATTTTCGCGCAGCCTCTTCAGGATCTTTTGTTTTATTTAACATGACCATTAACGTACCGAGCTGTTCATCGTTCATTTTCCATTTATCAAAGTATTTTATAACATCTGGGTGATCTTTTTCGAAACCTTTACGAACGGAGTAATAAATGTCATCTTTTTCACCATATACTTTCTTAGGGTCTTTTAAATATTTTAAGTCAAATTCTGAAAAACCCCAATGCGGATTCCAAAGCGTAACAGCGATTGGTTTCTTTTTTGTATATGCTTTCTTTAGTTCACTCATCATCGCAGCTTCAGAAGATTGGACAAGTTTTAGTTTTATATCATATTCTTTCATTGCTTTATTCGTTAAATTCATAAGACTACTACCGGGTTCGATACCGACAATTTTATTATCTAGTTCATCTTTATGAGCATTTAAATCTTCGATACTGTTTATGTTTTTCATATAAGAAGGGACGACTAAACCTAGTCCAGTACCTTCGTACCATTTTGATTTTAAGACAATATCATCTTTATAACGATCGTTTAGCGGTTTATCTGTAACTGGTAGCCATACTTCTAAATTCGCATCAACATCGCCACGAGCGACACCAGTCCAAATTGCGGCTTTTTCTAAATACATGAGCTCAACTTTGTAGCCTTTTTCTTCTAATAAAACTTTCCACATGTTTGCAGTTGCAATATTTTCTTTCCAACTTGTTACACCAAGTTTAATTTTTCCTTTCGAATTTGCATTTGTTGCATTACATGAAGTGAAAATCATAGTAATAAATAATGCAAGGCATATAAACCAAATTTTCTTTCGCATCGAAAACCTCCTAAGTAACGTTTGCCTTATAAAATAAATGTATAAGTAAGCATTCTTATTATGAACGGAAACGAGAATTTTAAAGAAATCTTATGAATGTCATTTTTATGTAATATTTCTTTGTAAAATCGCAACACTATGTGAATAGATGGGTAGAAAAGGAGTAGTGACATGGATAATACAAAGGTGCGTGTTGAAAACGTAACAAAAGTATTCGGGAAACATCCGCAAAGAGCCCTTTCCTTATTAAAAGAAGGAAAAAGTAAATCGGAAATTTTAAAAGAGACAGGAATGAACGTTGGGGTGAAAAAAGCAACGTTTGAAGTTTACTCTGGAGAGATTTTCGTTATTATGGGTTTGTCTGGTAGCGGGAAATCTACGCTAGTTCGTATGTTAAATCAATTGATTAAACCAACTGCAGGTCATATATACATAGATGGTGAAGACATCGCAACGATGGGAAAAGAAGAGTTACGGAGAGTAAGAAGAACGAAAATGAGTATGGTATTTCAGAAATTCGCTCTATTTCCGCATCGTACAGTTATACAAAATGTTGCATATGGTTTAGAAATACAAGGAGTTCCGGTTGAAGAGCGAGAGAAAAAAGCGTTAGAATCGCTACAGTTAGTAGGACTCGATCATCATAAAGATAATTATCCAAGTCAACTTAGTGGTGGTATGCAGCAGCGCGTTGGAATCGCAAGGGCACTAACGAATAATCCAGATGTATTACTAATGGACGAGTCATTTAGTGCATTAGATCCACTTATTCGAAAAGAAATGCAAGATGAATTGTTAGAGTTACAAGATAAAATGGAAAAAACGATTATATTTATTACGCATGATTTAGATGAAGCGCTTCGAATTGGAGATCGTATCGCATTAATGAAAGATGGAGAAATCGTCCAAATTGGAACGCCAGAAGAAATTATGATGAGCCCCGCAAATGAATTTGTAGAAAAGTTTGTTGCGGACGTGAATTTAGGAAAAGTAATTACGGCTGAGTCTATTTTAAAACGACCAGAAACTTTATTGATTGATCGTGGACCTCGTGTGGCCCTTCAAATTATGAGGAATGCAGGCGTCTCAACTGTATATGTTGTAAACAAAAAGTATGAGTTTTTAGGTATATTAACTGCGGATGATGCGAGTAAAGCAGTACAAAAACAGTGGCCGATTGCTGATTTATTACTTAATGATATTCCGCATGTGTATTTGGATACTTTACTGGAAGAGACATATGCAAAAATGGCAGAGATGAAATATCCGTTACCGGTAATCGATGAGAAGAAAAGGCTAAGAGGAATTATTAAACGTGAAAGTGTCATTCAAGCTCTTGCAGGAAACATTGAGGAAGAGGTGAAAGACGATGAATAGTATACCACGTATTCCATTAGGGGAATGGGTCGACTCATTTGTTGCAAGTTTATATGAACACTTTGAAGGCTTATTCCGAGGATTCTCTTATATTATTGGTGGATTCGTTGATTTACTCACTAATTTTTTAACAATAATACCTGCCATATTGATGATTATTATCTTGTGTTTCTTCATTTGGTACACAACGAGGAAATTATCTTTAGTCATTTTTACGCTTATTGGATTATTATTCATTTTGAATATTAACTACTGGGCACAAACGATGCAAACATTAGCACTCGTACTTACGTCTGTTATTATTTCAATTATTGTCGGAATTCCAATTGGTATATTAGCATCTCAAAATGAGCGTTTCTCAAAATTTTTAAAGCCAACATTAGATTTTATGCAAACAATGCCGGCATTCGTATACCTCATTCCAGCGATTACATTTTTCGGAGTTGGTGTAGTACCTGGAATTATTGCATCGGTAATCTTTGCAATGCCACCGACAATTCGTTTTACTGACTTAGGGATTAGACAAGTTCCAGAAGATTTAATTGAAGCAGCGAATGCGTTTGGATCCACAGCATCACAAAAACTATTTAAAGTACAATTACCACTTGCAACCGGAACGATTATGGCTGGTGTGAACCAAAGCATTATGCTTTCGTTATCGATGGTTGTAACAGCATCACTTGTAGGAGCTCCAGGGCTTGGAGTTGATGTATATCGCTCTGTAACACAAGTTAATATCGGAATGGGATTTGAAGCTGGATTAGCTATCGTAGTAATCGCAATTATATTAGATCGAATTACACAAGGGTTCCATACGAAAAGAAAATAATGACCAAAAAACACACTTTTATAATACAAAGTGTGTTTTTTATTGCATCTAGATTACATATGAACGATAACAGAACCTCCAGCTGGTGTACAAACTTGGTGTTGTTGTTGTTGTTGTTCCATTGATTTGATGAATTGATTATTTTCCTCGATTAATGAGATTAATTTAGTTAATTGACTTTCAAGACTTGCGATATGCTGCATCATATATTGTGAATCATGATGCAATGTATTCCTTGCGGGATGGGGGGAATAAACATACTGTTGATTTATATTTTGATTCCAATGAGGATACATTTGAATTGTTCCTCCTTCAATAAATTACGAAGCTTTCTTATAGTAAATGCCTATGTATAATTAATAGTTACTTGAAAATTTTTCAATATAAAAGGAGTATGTACAGAAAATGGAAAATATTATATGTGAAGTTAAAGTACATTTTTTTGAAATGTTCAAGTGAGATAGTGAATATATTAATACATTCAAGTAAGTGTATGTTGTTTAGCGAGAAATGATGGGAGGAGATGCAATTTTGGCTAAAAATAAAAAAAGAAATGATGCTTTGGCAATAGGTATTGGTATAGGAGTTGTAATCGGTGTATTCCAAGGTTATTATACAAATAATTTAGTAATCGGAATTGTGATTGGGATCGTAATTGGGATTGCGTTTTTGAAGAAATAATGAGGTTTAAATTCATTTCAAAAATTGCTGTATCAAAAGAGTGAATCTTCGGAATATAAATCCTTTTTTTCCTTTTTTTATGATATTATATATGAAAAGGATGGTGATGAATATGTCAACGAACGATCAAGTAAAACTAAACTGTTTTATTTGTGAAAAGCATAAAGGAAATATTATAGTTCCAGGTGGAGCTATTTACGAAGATGAACTCGTTTACGTTGGACATGTCCACTGGGATAGTGAAGAAACATACTTGGGTTATGTAATGATAGATATAAAAAGGCATGTACCTGGCCTCGCTGAACTAACAGATGAAGAAGCGAAAGCGTTCGGACTTATAACAAGTAGAGTAAGTAAAGCGCTAAAAGAAAGCGAAGGTGCAGAGCATATTTACACTTTTGTTTCAGGGAATGGTGTACCACATATGCATATGCATATCATACCGCGTTATGCAAATACACCAAAAGAGTTTTGGTCACCAACCGAGATAGCGAAATGGACTGGCGCACCATATGGTGACGCAGCGAAAATCAAAAAACTATGCGAAAGAATACGAGAGTATATGGTGAGTGAATATGCATACAACAAATAATAGACAACATTCATGGGTTGGAAGTAGAGAAATGTGTTTAGACGAAATTTCGGTAAAGCAATATGGTGATATCGTGCTCGGTGCATATGGTGGGAATATTAGTGCCGGAGCAAAAAAGAACGAAGATGGTGCGTTAGTTTGGTCAAATGGTGATTGGGAATTTGCAGCTATATTAGATGGACATAATAGTGCAGAAAGTGTTGATTTAGTAGTAAATACAATCGAAAAAGAATATGAAAATATAAAAGTAATTTTGAATGAATCAATTAATACAGTGTTTCAATCTATTGAAAATCATATACTGACAATTTTTCAGTCATCTTCATTTAAGGAAAAGTGCAAAAAAATTAAAGGTGAAACAGCTTGCTTACTATGTGTAAGGAAAGAAAATTATATATGGTGGCTTTCTATCGGTGATTGTTTAGTGTATGTATTTCATGAAGAGTTACATAAGTTAGGGCAATATGCATTAAATCAACGTCATTTTTACGAATGGATTGGGAATGTAAACACATTCGATTTACCTGTTCCTTGTTATTCATCAGGTATTTGTGAATTACGTACTGGAAAAAACCGAATTGTAATAGTGACAGATGGAGTATTAGAATGCGGGGAACGCCGATATGAAATACCTGTAAATTTGTATAATGCTATGAATAGAAATAATAAAACACTTAAAGAAAATATTCACAATGTTTTAGAACACGTGCATCATCAGTTGGGACGTGATAGTGCGACAATTATTAGTTGGGACGTAGAAAATAAAAGGAATGCTACGTATCCGAGTGATCAGCCGGAGAAAAGGTAAAGGAGGAAACATCACTGTTTTGGGTTAAAGGAATTTTATTAATAGTATGGATTATATCCTTAGTTGTTTTTGAAAAAGTAGTGAGGAAAAAACTAAATATACCGAAACAAACAGACTGGAATAGTAAATATGTAAACAACTTTCATAAATGGGGCACTAGGGCTCTTATTATTTCTTATATAATTGTTACGATGATATGTGCTACTTTAAATCCCGTTTATATTAGTAATTTACCCATTTTATTTTTAATAACTTTATACTGCCTTCAATCATTTATGGAGTGGAAATTTGATAAAGAATCGAGGGAATATGTCATTTCTTTAGGAGCGGTTCCGCTATTAGTAATAACAGGAATTATGCTTAATCTTTTCTTTTATACCTAGTGGATTTAATTATATGTGGAATGAATGGGGAGACAAAATGAAAAATCCTAAATTACGTGCTGAAGCAATGATTTTAAATGAAGATCATTCTAAAGTACTTGTACAATGCGATGAAAATGAATCATTTTATCGTTTTCCAGGTGGCTCTATTGAATTTGGTGAAACGTCAAAAGAAGCAATAATTCGAGAGTTAATAGAAGAGTACGATTTGAAAGTTGATGTTCAAGAGTTAGCAATTGTAAATGAACAGATTTTTGAGTGGGACAACGAAAAAGGTCATCATTGTACATTGATACATTGGGGGACTGTTGAAAAAATCATTACAAATGAAATAAGGCATAAAGAGCATGAGGATATTATATTAATTTGGAAAAGTCTAGAGGAATTACAGGAGAAGCTGACATATCCTGAAGGCATCATAAGTTATTTAGAAGGGGATAACCGTAATATAGTCCAATTTATTTCAAGTAATTAAATGAAATAATAGGAGGGGTGAAAATGGGAGCTTCTACTTTTTGGATTATAACTATTGTTTTTTGTATAGCTATCTATTTTCTCGATAAGTTTTTAAGAAAAAAATTGAATATGCCCAAGGGTGGTTTTTGGGGATATAAGAAACATGTAAATAGTTTACATAAAAAATTGGAAATAGGACTACTTTTTATTTATTTAATAACTAGCTTTATATTTATCTTTAAATTTGAAAGTATTAATATTGCTTATGTCATTTTTACTTATTTAGGTGGGACGTTAATCTTAAGAGCATTGATGGAATGGAAGTATGATAGAGAGTCGAAAGAATATATATTTTCGGTAATTGGGGTATTCACGTTTATTTTTATGACTTCGATACTATTTTACTTCTTTCCACCTGCTGTATAATAAAAATTTGATAGTACAAATAATGAAATAACTAATAAACAAGAAACCATTTACTACTAAATGGTTTCTTGTTTATTTAAACATTTATTTTAGTTAATATAGATGTAATGAAATTAGTTTTATCCTCTACATACTTATGTTTATCAGTAGGATTAGCTTGTGAAAGTTGAATTTTTAACTGTTCATACTGCATGCGTGCAGTTTTATTGTCTATTAAGTAATCACGAAATTGTAATTGTTCTATTAAATATGTATTCCCTTGTTCATACATATGAATTTGATGAGTTCTTGGTTCACCTTTATTAAAATAGTATCTTTCGGGTAATACTTCTTTTCTATATTTATAGTTTAGTAGTTCTAACTTTTTAATACAATGTATACCGTCCGTATAATTTTCTAATTCAATTGCTATATCAATAATGGGCTTTGCACTTAAATATGGAATAGAAGTACTACCAATATGGTGTATCGCTAAAATATGTTCGCCAATTTGTTCCTCAATGAGTTGTTTCTCTTTCATAAACTCAATTTCCCATTCTTCAGTCCACGGCACTAAAAACACTTTCCCATACGGTAAACCTAACATTTAATTAGCATCCCTTTCAAAATAGTTTTCAAAAAGTTGATTACATCTTCTTAAAGCTTCTCAAAACAAGGTATTCCCACAATTTCCAAGGAAGAATCTTCTTCGCAAAAATCATAAATTTCACACCTTTACCGATTGGATATCGTAAATTTGTACGCTTAGATTCAGCAATTTCAACAATTTTATTAGCAACATCTATCGGATTACCAAATGTATTACTACCGCTATTAATATGTTTTTGTATTTTATCCATATACTCTTTGTAAGGAGATGTTGTATCAGATTGGTTTTCAGCTAGTTGTTTCCCAACCTCCCATATGTTTGTGTTATAAGAACCTGGTTCAATTAAAGCAACATCTATTCCGAAAGGTTTTACTTCTAAGCGAAGCGATTCACTCCAGCCTTCTAATGCATATTTTGAAGATACATAAGGAGATAAACCAGGGAATCCAACTTGACCGCTAATGCTGCTTATATTAATGATTTTTCCACTTCTTTGTTTTCTCATATACGGTAAGACAAGCTGGGTAATTGATATAGCTCCAAATAGGTTTGTTTCAAATTGTTTACGGTATTCCTCTACTGGAATTTCTTCTACAAAGCCGCCATTTGCATATCCTGCATTATTAACAAGAAGGTCTACTTTTTGTATTTCTTTTAAAAATAATTGGAAGTTATGTATAGAATTTTGATCGGTTACATCTAATTGTTGAACTTTTATATTTTGCTGTAAGTTAAGTTGAGTAACTTGAGATATTAAGCGCACTTGTTTTTCAAGGTTTCGCATTGTAGCGATAACTAAATAATTTTTTTTTGCGAGTTCGAGTGTAGTTAATAGTCCAAATCCACTTGAGGCTCCTGTAATTATTGCGATTTTTTTATTCATTTTTCGCCAGCTTTCTTTTTCTTTTATCATAACGAGTTATGATAAGAAAATCTATTATTCTTACATTCAGTATGAAACCAATTTGTATGCAAAAAAGGGGATTATAGGGAATGAGCGTATATAGAGTAGTGTATATTAATATGATAATGAAATGAGGGAAGAAAAATGGTCCATGTGAAAGATGTATTAGCAGATCAGTTATTAGCAAATGCGAATGATCCCAGTTGGTATATGCCATTTTCAGATGCAGTTAAGGATTTATCTGAGAGGGAAGCTTTCTGGAAACCGAATGAAGAGTGTAATAGTATAGCCGAAATCGTACAACATTTACTGTATTGGAACTCTACGTGGCAAACTAGGTATAAAGAATCACATGTTAATGCAGTACCCGCTATAGGAGATAATAATAAAAGTTTTATGCTTTCAGATAATCAAACTTTCGATGAATTACGGGAAAAACTACTAGAAAAACTGCTACAATGGCAAACTCTCATAAATGAAGAAAAGGTTGAAAGTGATGTAGTGGGATTTCCTGTTTCTGCAAAATGGTGGGAAGTGTTAGCGAATGTAACAACTCATAATGCATATCATATTGGGCAAATTATTTACATCCGAAAATTACAGCAGAGCTTTGATAATGAATAAGATAATAGTTCTCAAATTAGGTGAACAAAAGTGGACAAAACGAGACAAATGTCTCATTTTGTCCACTTTTTATTATGAAAGAAAAGCGAAAACCTATTAAAGCAAGGATTAGAATTTGGCACGGTACTTGCAATATAAAAGACGAACAAGAAAATAGGAGGGCTGGACATGTTAAAAACAACTGAAAGTAAAGGGAATGAAATTACGAAAGAACAAGCTCGTTGGATGTACGAAAAAATGTTAGAGATTCGTAAATTTGAAGATAAGGTGCATGAATTGTTCGCGCAAGGCGTTTTGCCTGGTTTCGTTCATTTATACGCAGGTGAAGAAGCAGTAGCAGTTGGTGTATGTGCCCACTTAACGGATAGTGACAGTATTACAAGTACACATAGAGGTCATGGACATTGTATCGCAAAAGGTTGTGATTTAAATGGTATGATGGCTGAACTTTTCGGGAAAGCGACAGGATTATGTAAAGGTAAAGGCGGTTCCATGCATATTGCCGATTTAGATAAAGGAATGCTTGGTGCGAATGGCATTGTAGGCGGGGGTTTCCCACTTGCTTGCGGTTCAGCATTAACAGCTAAATATAAAGGAACAAAAGATGTAAGTGTTTGCTTCTTCGGTGACGGAGCAAATAATGAAGGAACATTCCATGAAGGGGTTAATTTAGCGGCGATTTGGAAGTTACCAGTTATTTTTATTGCAGAAAATAACGGTTACGGTGAAGCAACTACATTTGAATATGCTTCAAGTTGTGATTCTATCGCTGATCGCGCAAAAGCTTATAATATTCCAGGTGTTCAAGTAGATGGAAAAGATCTTCTAGCTGTATATAAAGCTGCTGCAGAAGCAGTGGAACGTGCGCGTAATGGGGATGGTCCAACAATTATTGAATGTATGACATATCGTAATTATGGTCATTTCGAAGGTGAAGCGCAAACATATAAAACATCAGAAGAAAAAGAAGAACATTTAAATGAAAAAGATGCAATTGTGAATTTCCGTAAGCATTTAATTCATGAAGGTTTATTAACGGAATCTGAACTTGTTGATATGGAAAAAGCAGTAGATGATGCAGTACAAAGATCCATTGAATTTAGTGAAAATAGTCCATACCCAGACGATGAAGAATTATTAAAAGATGTATACGTTTCTTACAAATAAGAGGAGGGTGAAAAATTATGACTAGAACAGTAAGTATGTCAACTGCAATTAATGAAGCGATGAAAATCTCAATGCGTCGTGATGAAAATGTAATTTTAATAGGTGAAGATGTTGCAGGCGGTGCACAAGTTGATCATTTGCAAGATGATGAAGCATGGGGCGGTGTTCTTGGTGTTACGAAAGGACTTGTACAAGAGTTTGGCCGAAATCGTATATTGGATACACCAATTTCTGAAGCGGATTATATGGGAGCCGCGATGGCAGCTGCTGCAACTGGGTTACGTCCGATAGCTGAGTTAATGTTTAATGATTTTATCGGTAGTTGTCTTGACCAAGTATTAAACCAAGGTGCGAAATTCCGTTATATGTTTGGAGGTAAAGCAAAAGTACCTGTTACAGTACGTACGATGCATGGCGCTGGTTTTAGTGCAGCAGCTCAGCATTCACAAAGTTTGTACGCATTATTTACAAGCATACCAGGTATTAAAGTTGTTGTTCCTTCCACGCCGTATGATGCAAAAGGCTTATTATTAGCAGCAATTGAAGATGATGACCCAGTAATCTTCTTTGAAGATAAAACACTTTACAACATGAAAGGTGAAGTGCCAGAAGGATACTATACAATTCCATTAGGGAAAGCCGATATGAAACGTGAAGGTTCTGATGTAACAATCGTCGCAATTGGAAAACAAGTTCATACGGCGCTTGCAGCTGCTGAGCAATTATCGAAAAAGGGGCTTGAAGTAGAAGTAATCGATCCACGATCTTTATCACCACTTGATGAAGATACGATTTTAGCATCTGTTGAAAAAACAAATCGTCTTATCGTCATTGACGAAGCAAACCCAAGATGTAGTATCGCAACAGATATCGCGGCAATTGTAGCGGATAAAGGATTTGATTTGCTAGATGCACCTATTAAACGAATTACAGCACCACATACACCTGTTCCGTTTTCGCCACCACTTGAAAAGTTGTATTTGCCAACGCCAGAAAAAGTAATTGAAACTATATCAGAAATGATCGGAGACCAATCTTTATTACATGTGTAATGAAACGATGAGAAGGGAGAGAGCAGTATGGCTGTAGAAGTTGTAATGCCAAAGTTAGGTATGGCGATGAAAGAAGGTATTATTACGAACTGGAATATTAAAGCAGGCGATAATGTAGCAAAAGGAGAACTAATTGCTAGTATTAATTCAGAAAAAATTGAAACGGAAATTGAAGCGCCAGCTGATGGTACGGTGCTTGATATAGCTGTAAGTGAAGATGAAGGGGTGCCGCCTGGTACTGTAATTTGCTACATCGGTAAACCGAATGAAAAAGTAGAAATGCAGGAAAGCACACATGTGGTAGAAGAAAAAACATTTAATATAGAAGTACAAAATGTACAAAATCAAGAACCAAATGGGAAAGAAGTAGCCAAGCAAAGAATTAAAATTTCACCTGTAGCGAAGAAAATTGCAAAGTCTGAAAATTTGGATATCAAGGTATTAGTTGGTACAGGTCCTGGCGGAAGGATTACAAAGGCAGATGTATTAAAAGCACTTGAGGTAAGAGGAATCGTTCCGGAAATATCTGAACAAGAAGAAAGTAACGTGATTCCTGTTACTGGTATGCGTAAAGCGATCGCAAATCGTATGCACGCAAGCTTACAAAATAGCGCACAATTAACGTTAACGATGAAAGTAGATGTAACAGATTTAGTTGCTTTACATAAAGAAATAGCGAAAGTTGTACAAAAAAGATATGATAATAAATTAACCATTACGGATTTCGTCTCGCGTGCTGCTGTATTAGCACTTGGAGAGCATAAAGAAATGAACAGCGCTTATATAGATGATGCAATTCATCAATTTGAACATGTGCATTTAGGCATGGCAGTCGCATTAGAAAAAGGGTTAATCGTTCCAGCTATTCGCTTTGCAAATAATTTATCTTTAGTAGAATTGTCTAAAGAGATTAAGAATGTGGCACAAAAGGCGCGAGCAGGTAGCTTAAGTAGTGATGATATGCACGGAACGACATTTACAATTAGTAATTTAGGTAGCTTTGGTATTGAATATTTCACACCTGTATTAAATACACCTGAGACTGGCATTTTAGGTATTGGCGCAATTGAACATGTTCCTGTATATAAAGGGGAAAAATTAAAAAAAGGTAGTATGTTACCTTTAAGTTTAACATTCGATCATCGTGTACTAGACGGTGCACCAGCAGCTGCATTTTTACGCACAATTAAACATTATTTAGAAGAACCTATAACAATTCTTTTATAAAGAGAAGGTGAGAGAATGAGTAAACTAGTTGTAATTGGAGGCGGACCAGCTGGATATGTAGCGGCAATTACCGCGGCTCAAAATGGCAAAGGTGTCACTCTTATTGATGAAGCTGAACTTGGCGGAACGTGTTTAAATGTTGGTTGTATGCCTACGAAATCACTATTAGAAAGTGCTGAAATACATGACATTGTGAGAAAAGCGAATGATTATGGAGTTACGCTTAATACAGGAAGTATATCAATTGATTGGAATCAAATACAGGCGAGAAAATCACAAATCGTAATGCAACTCGTCCAAGGAATACAATATTTAATGAAGAAAAATAAAATTAAAGTTGTAAAAGGAAAAGCGAAACTCGAAACGGATCATCGTGTGCGAGTTGTACAAGGAAATAAAGAAGAAGTAGTTGATGGAGAGAGTTTTATTATCGCATCTGGTTCCGAACCTACAGAATTACCATTCGCTCCGTTCGATGGAAAATGGATTTTAAATAGTAGCCATGCCATGTCTCTTGAGAGTGTACCATCTTCATTGTTAATCGTTGGCGGTGGTGTAATAGGATGTGAGTTTGCAAGTATTTATAGTAGACTTGGCACAAAAGTATCGATAGTTGAAATGGCACCGCAATTACTACCTGGTGAAGATGAAGATATCGCGAATATTTTAAGAGAGAAATTAGAAAAAGATGGTGTGCAAATTTTTACGGGAGCAGTTTTAAAAGGATTAAATAACTATAAGAAGCAAGCTTCATTTGAGTACGAGGGAATTACTCACGAAGTAACTCCAGAATTTGTTCTTGTTTCTGTAGGAAGAAAACCACGAGTGCAACAATTAGGATTAGAAAAGGCAGGGGTTCAGTTTTCAAATAAAGGGATTTCTGTGAATGAACATATGCAAACGAACGTATCGCATATTTACGCAGCTGGTGATGTAATCGGTGGAATTCAGCTTGCTCACGTTGCCTTCCATGAAGGAACGACAGCAGCATTACACGCAAGCGGAGAAGACGTGAAAGTAAATTATCACGCTGTGCCCCGTTGTATATACACAGCTCCAGAAATAGCTAGTGTAGGGTTAAGTGAAAAAGGTGCAAGAGAACAATATGGTGATATTCTCATCGGAGAATTTCCTTTTACAGCGAACGGAAAAGCTCTTATTTTAGGAGAACAAGTAGGTAAAGTAAAAGTCATTGTAGAACCTAAATACCAAGAAATTGTAGGGATTTCTATTATCGGTCCTTATGCAACTGAACTTATTGGTCAAGGAACCGTAATGATTCATACAGAAGTTACCGCTGATATAATGAGAGATTATATTGCAGCACATCCAACTTTATCTGAGGCGATTCATGAAGCGTTAATGCAAGCAGTAGGACATGCTGTACATGCTTAAATAGAAATATGATAAACCACTATTCTCTAAATGAAAGAGAGAATAGTGGTTTGAATTTTTATAGAAGAAATTAAATATCTTATTACTATTTAATTTCAATCGCTGAAGTAATATCGTTCCAATCAGCAGCTAAATTAGCAGTTTTACCGTACCAATCAGCATGTTTAAATAAAACGCCTTTTCCATATCCTTGTGTTGAAGTGTGCTCCCAAAGTGTAGTTGAATAACTTGCAGAAGGTGACGCTGTACTTACAGAAGAAATTCTGTCATTCCAGCTAGATGGTAAGTTTTTAAAGCCGCTACTCCAGTAAATATATTGTCCACCTTTATCTTTATGTTCATAAAAATCAGTACTACCAGCACCGCTACCTAAAGGATTAATTTTATTTTTAATTGCTTTTTTATCCTTTTCAATATACGCATCTAATGTTTCACGGCTAGTAAAACCATAAGCTAGCCAATCTCCATTTTCATTTTGCTCTGGTAATACCATAGTAATTTGGATATCTTTCTTATCCTGCTCACTTAATTTTGCAAATGAATTAACATTTTGTTCATCCACTTTTAAATAATCAAATGACTTAATTGTGTTACTTTTTTCTTCAGCACTTACCGCACCTAGTCCTCCAGTTAGTGCAAAACCCGCTACTAATGTCCCTGCTACTAATTTCTTCAACATATAACCATCCCTTTTTGTTTGAATTTTTGTACAGGTGAATCTTGTACAGCTAAAATGTATTCTAATTTTATACTTTTGTAAATATTCTGAAGTTTTAGAAATAATAGGCGGAATATTTACAGTTTTACATTTTTTCTTTAGAAAGAATGGTTATTGGAATGATATAATAAGTGGATATATTGTTTTTACTGGATGTAAAGATGTTTTAGGAGAGGTGTCATTGAAATATTTTACAAGAGATTGGTATAAAGAAATGCAAGTTTTAGAATTTGTAAGTTTTATAGATTCTATAAAAGAATGGTCGGAAATGGATATAGAAAGTTTAAAGGAGGAAATTGAGAAAAGGAAAATAGATTTATTAAAGTTCCTTCCTGAATCGATATACTCAATTATACAAAACATCACAACTAATTCAGAATACCCATCAGGTGAACTGAAAAAACGTATGCGAAAGTGGTCAACAGATTATGAGAAAAGAGTGGCACAATTAGATCAATCATACGTAGAATATTTTAATTCCATTGAGAAAAAACTTCAGTCAAATGTCGTTCAGTTACACAAGACATCATTACACGACAGTGTAATTAAAGTAGTAAAGAGAAAGTCAGAAGATACTTTGTCTATCGTATTAGATTGCAGTGGTACTTTTAGTGAATTTGATAAATTTGAAGTAACCTTTATAGGAGTAGCAAAGTGTTCTATGCCGGAAAACTTTGAAAATGCTTGGTGGTTATATCATGAAATAGCTCTTACTGAAGATGGTTTTGAACTAGGTGTTTTATTCGACTGTCCATTTAGAGAAGTGACGATTTGTGCGACAGATGTATTACTTGTGAAGAAATAATTTTTTATGGAGCATTACAAACGTTTGACATAATAAAAAAATAAAGTTATTGTAGATACATGAAGTCTACAATAGGGGCTGTACTATGAAATATTCTAAAGCTACAAATTATGCTCTTCATACAATGCTTTTTCTGGCAAAGGCTACACCAAATAAGTTAGTTAGTGTTCACCAATTAGCAGAAATGCAAAATGTTTCACCAACGTACTTGTCTAAAATACTAACTAAGTTGACGAAGGAAGGGATGATACATTCATCATCTGGTCCAAAGGGCGGTTACTCGCTTAGTAAGAATTGGGAAGATATTTCATTTTTAGATATTATACATGCAATTGAAGGTAAAACATCATTGTTTGAATGTTGTTTACATGACAAACCTGGATGTTTAATTAATGAAGTAATGCTTGCAGCAGAAGAGAAAATGGAAGAAGAGTTACGAAATCAAAAAATCGTAGATCTTGCGAAAAAAATAAAAGTGGATTTTTAATCTGCTTTTATTTTTAAATTAATTAAGGATAAAAAGACTCTTTGATATCTTTAATTGTAGTTAGAAAATGATATGAAGAAGGAGAGAAGATGATGACTAAATTTTGGAATGATCGATATAAATCAGATGAATATTTTTACGGGGAAGAACCTAATACATTTATTAAAGAACAAGCATTTCGTTTAGCAAATCACAATAAAGTAATAGCTTTTGCGGAGGGAGAAGGTAGAAATGCTGTATTTCTAGCAAGACAAGGGAACGAAGTAACAGCTATTGATTATTCGGAAGATGGATTAGAGAAGACAAAAAAATTGGCAGAGAAGCATAACGTAAACGTGCATACAAAAAAAGTAGATTTATTAGCTGATAGTTTGCCAGAAAATGAATATGATGCAGCAATTATGGTATTTGGACATTTTCATGATGATTATAAAAAAATGATATTAGGTAAAATGATACAAACGATAAAGCCTGGTGGTTTAATTATGTTTGAAGTTTACTCAAAAAAACAAATAAACTATGGTACTGGTGGACCAAAAGATGTTGATATGCTGTATGATCCAATTGATATCCTTACTTGGTGTGAAGAACATAAGGTAATTCATTTCTTTAATGGCGAACAAGAGCGAATTGAAGGGAAAGGGCACACTGGTTTAGCTGATGTTATTCAAGTTGTTATTAGAAAATGAATATAAGTGTTAATGAAAGTTAAATGTATGAATGTAAAAGACCAGTCATGTAAGACTGGTCTTTCTATTTAGATACTAAATTATCAAGCTTCCAATATGTATCTGTTAACGGCGCTGCTTTGCTATCTATGTATAAATACATATTATTTAAATCTTTTGGTGAAGTTTTCATATTAAATTCAATGTCAGTAGTTAAAGAAAATTCAGATGGAATTTTTTTAGCATTTTCATTTTGTATAACTTTACCTTCGTATTTTTCACCCGTTTTGTCATCTTTTATGAAATATTTTATTTCTGAAAGATCTATCGTTTGTCCGTCAACACGAGCGTTATTTATAGTAACGCGAGCTGTGAGACGCCACTCTTTGTCTATTTTTTCGAATTTAGCATTTTCAACAGTTGCTCTATAGTATTCGTTTTTAAATATTTCCCCATAGTGCATTGCATTCTTTTCGAGAGCGCTCTTTTCTTGTTTTGATGTAGTATTGCTATTACATCCTGTTAATATTCCAGTAAATAATAATGCTGTACATGTCGTTTTGATTAATGGTTTCATAGTAATCCCTTTCTGTATTAAAAAGTAAAACATAGGAATAATTTTACATCAATAGGAAGATGAATGGAAGTATTTTTTCGTAATATACAGATATATATTTATTCGGTTGTCAAGTTAACAGGATAGAAAGAGGGAGAAGACTGTATAAAACGGAATAAATAAGAATTGAAAATATTGTAAAATGGAAGAGGCATGCATATAATTAAAATAAAGTTTAAGTTTCTGAATCTTCAATAACGGTGGTGATGACATGTTTACTGAAGAGCGTCGAGAGAAAATTTTAGAGCTACTTAATACAGATGGAAGAGTAATCGCAAAGGATCTTGCGGAAAGATTTGATATGTCTATTGATTCTATAAGAAGAGATTTGTCTATTATGGAAAAGGATGGTTTATTAAAAAGAACGCACGGAGGTGCAATTGAACTTACGCGAGTGAGAAACTTAGCTGCGGAACCAGCTAAACGTTATAGTGATAGCTCAATATATGAGGACACAATTGCAAGAGTTGCGGTATCTTATATACAAGAAGGTGATTCAATTTTTATTGGTGGGGCTTCCGTTCATAATGCGATGCTGAAATATTTACCAGAAGTATCATTTACGGTTATTACGAATTCTATAGAAATAGCTGGTTATCTACGAGAATATAAGAATATTGATACGTATTTAATTGGCGGAAAAGTAAAACCTTCAGGGAATATTACTGATACACTTGCCTCTGAATTGATAAGTAGATTTTCTATTGATCTTTATTTCTCTACAGGTGGAGGCATTTCATTACAAGGTATTAGTACTGCAACACCTGAAGTTGCTTATTTTAGTAAAAGAGTAAGTGAAATTGCTAGAAGAAATATTTGTTTAGTTCCGCATAATAAACTTGGAATAGATTGTTTTATAAGAGGAGAGTCTCTAAAAGAAATTGACATTATTATAACTGACGAAGAGGCTAGTAAAGAAACTGTTCAGGACTTTGAGAAACAAGGTAAACAAGTTGTAATAGCGCCATTATATTCATTTGAAAGGAGTTTGACATGATTGTAAAAGAGCAAGAGTTTTATATAAATGGATTAACTTATACAATTCGTTCTGCAGCTGAGAAAGATGCTGAGCAGTTATCGAAAATTAGAGTTCAGATTGATGGAGAAACTGAAAATATGGATAGAGATGCTGGAGAGGGATTTATAGATGACCTAGGGTTTCAAAAAATAATAAAAACAGATAGTGAAGAGACTAAGAATCTCTTTTTAGTTGCAGAAGTGCACAATCGAATCGTTGGATTTTCAAGATGTGAAGGATCAAATATTAAGAGATTATCTCATAAAGTGGAGTTTGGCGTTTGCATTTTAAAAGAGTTTTGGGGATATAGAATGGGGAAGAGCCTATTACAACAATCTATTAAATGGGCTGACGAAAATGCAGTGAATAAAATATCTTTACAAGTATTAGAGACAAACGAGAAAGCCATTCATCTTTATAAAAAATTAGGTTTTGAAGTAGAAGGCATTTTGAAAAATGACAAAAGACTATCGGATGGAAAGTATTATAATACGGTAGTGATGGGAAGATTTACTAATACTTTTCATGAAAGAGGTGAAGAAGTATGTTTTACAGAAGGAAGTACTATGTAGTGAAAAATGAATTTATAGAAGTATTTAATGATCATTTCAATAATACGAACTTACCTAATCAATTAAAGCATGGTTCTAGGCTAATAGGACGCTGGATGAAAGATAATAAGAATGGTACGTCTGAAGTATTTGCCATATGGGAATATGATAGTTATGAACAGTATAATGAAATAGAATCGAAAATTAGAAGTGACGAGAGGCATATTAAAGGAATACATGAATGGTATGAAAACCATGGCGGGAAAGAATATGTTTTACAGGAGTACATAGTAGAGATGAAAAATGAAGAGTTAGTATGTACTGTAAAGTAACAGAGGGGTGAGGGATAAAGCCGTGATTGTTTTCTTTATAAATGGTAATCCACAAAAGTGGTTTTGGTTATGTATTTTCTTTGCGTCCATTATACAAAATATAGTGCTACTAAAAAAGAATAAAGAAGGGCATTAGGATATTCAAATTATTAACATATTTGTGTCGTATTGCTAGTTGTATTGAAAACGCTTTTATTCAGTTTTATAATAAAAGTATGTTTTATAAATCTCCAAAACAATTAAAAGGGAGATGATACAATGTTAGCTTCACCGTTTTACTTACATACATGGAAAAAGTTTGTTAATGAAGGTGTTCTTGATTCAAATCGCATAAATCAAAGAATTTCAGAATCGTGGCATCGATGTAAACAGGCTAATGTTAATCCTCATATGAATAAAGGTCAGAAAGTTTTGTCTTCTAATATTTTTCGAGAACAAAAGAAAAAGAGTGAAATTTTCCTTGATATAGCATTACCCCAAATACAAAATATGAGAAAAACCATTGATGAACTACAAATGATGGCATTATTAATCGATCCAGATGGTTATGTCCTATCCTTAAGTGGAAATAAACAAACGTTAAAGCGAGCGAAACATATTAATTTTATTGAAGGTGTAAAATGGACGGAAGCAGCTGTGGGGACAAACGCAATAGGAACAGCGCTAGAAATTGAAGAAGCTATTATGATAAGTGGTACTGAACATTACTCCGTGGTATCTCATAGCTGGAGTTGTGCGGCTGCTCCTATTCATAACGATGACGGGAAATTAATTGGTATTCTAGATTTCTCCTGTCCAATTGAATTTTCGCATCCATATATGCTCGGTATGGTAACTTCAATTGCACATGCGATTGAACGTGAATGTAGCATAAGAGTTCATCAAAATGAATTACACTTAATCCATCGTTTTTTAGATGTCATTGATAGTGATGAACAAGTAGTTATTTGTAATCATCGTGATGTTATCGTTTCTGCGAGTAAGAACGTTCGGGAACGAGTAACTAATTGGTCAAGAATGAAACTTGAAGATTTAGTGCACCATGGATTGGAAACTAAATTAGAGATACCGGTATATAGTAATGAAAGAATGATCGGGAAATGTATGTATTTAAAGGAAAACAAACAAATGAATACATATTCTGCTTTCACATTTATAAAAGGAATTACTTTTCCAGGGGTTACCGGGACAAGTAAAGCATTTCAACACACACTAGAAGAAATTAAGCTTGTTTCACCGACTGATGCTAGTGTGTATGTATGTGGTGAGACAGGAGTAGGAAAGGAATATGTCGCGAGAGCGATTCATGAAAATAGTCCAAGAAAAGACGAACCCTTTATAGCTGTTAACTGCGGTTCTTTGCCTAAAGAATTAATGGAAAGTGAATTGTTTGGTTATGCTGAAGGTGCGTTTACAGGTGCGCGACGTCAAGGATATAAAGGGAAATTTGAACAAGCGAATGGAGGAACACTGTTTTTAGATGAAATTGGCGAAGTATCACCAGAGATGCAAGTAGCCTTATTGCGTGTTTTACAAGAACGCACAATAACTCCAATAGGAAGTTCAAAAGAGGTACCAGTAAATATTCGTATTATTACTGCCACACATAAAGATTTACTACGGTTAGTAGAAGAAGGGAAATTCCGTCAAGATTTATATTATCGTTTGCACGTTTATCCGTTATATGTTCCATCGTTAATAGAAAGAAAAGAGGATATCCCATATTTTATACAACACTTTTGCGAACGGAAGAATTGGAATGTTGTATTTCCAAAGAGTATATACAATCAATTTTTACAACATACATGGCCCGGAAATATTCGGGAACTAGTAAATGTATTAGAACGTATTTACATTTTGTCGCAAGGACGGGAAATATGCGAAAAGCAAGTCGCTTTTTTGATACAAACAATGACGGGAAATCAACAACAACTTGAGTTACAAGTTGAAAATAAAACAGAACATACATTGAATTTTCGCGAAAAAATACAGCGTGATAGCATGATTGAAGCGTTAGAAAAGACGAACGGAAATGTTTCGTTAGCCGCAAAACTGTTAAATGTTCCTCGAAGTACATTTTATAAACGAATGCAGAAATATAAGCTATAAAGTAGATTTTTGTAATCTACTTTTTCTTTGTGGGCTCATGTTCTGTCGGAATGTGCGCTTACCGGGGAAATAATAGAATTGTTAGAAAATAATTCCCGGAAGGGGGACTTATGTGAAGTATATTGAAATTGGCTTCGGAAATAGGTGGTTCGTTCGAACAGAAACCGAAAATAAAGATGGAACTGAATTTGAAGAACGAGGAATTATAAAACCTATTTATTTTGAGTCACTATATGTACGAATGTGGTTTCGGAAAACGTGTTTAATTTTTGATACGAAAGAAGGATTTAAAAAGATTAAGAAGAAGAGGATTGAATATAAATTTATAGTTGGAATTGTAAGTAGACTGAATAAAGAAAAAGTGTGCTAACATACATAGTTATATTGGCCAGGAAATTCTATTGACTTATATCAAACTCATAAAAAGTAATTTTACTAAATATAAATTGTTAATAAAACCACTAAGGAAACTTAGTGGCTTCTTTTTTTATAGGAAGGATTTTCATATGAATAGGATCTTAACGATTGTACTTGCAATTATTGTAATGGGGTATTCCATTTATAGTTGGAATGATGTTTCGGAACAGAGTATGCTAATTTTACAAACGCTTATAGGGATTATGTTAGTTAGTTTAGGAGTGCAAAATTTAAAAAATAACGAAAAAGAAAATAGAAGTATAGGGATTGCTTTACTACTCGTGGCTTTGTTTTTAATTGTTGTATCTTTAATAAAATATTTTGTATGAATAAGTTTTTAAATTAATAAAAAATGATTATTTATTGAATCCCCCTCACAATAAAAAGTTAAAATTCTACTTGTATTTCACTATATAAAATATGGCATAATGATTTAGTTAAATAGAAATGGATAGGGTATTTGAGAGGGGCAGTATAATGAGTTTTGCAATTGAAATAGTAATAAAAGCACCAATGGATATTGTATGTGACTATATAATAGAAGATGAAAAAATAAAAGAATGGAATACGTTTATAATAGAAAATCGCTATCCTTCAAATATGGATAAAGAGAATCCACGTGTAGGAGATAAATATATTACTGTTCAAAAAGTCGGTAAGAAAATATTCGAGGCTGAAGTAGAAATCCTTGAATACGATGCACCGCATATTATTTCACTTGGTAGTGAAATGAAGCAAGGATATTCAGCAATGACTTATATGTTAGAAGAAGATGAGGAAGGTACAGCACTAACATTAATTTCAGAATATGAACCTAGTAATTTTTATTATAAAATGATGTATAAGTTAACAGGCTGGATATCACGAGGTTTAACTATGGAACAAATGGAGCGTCTAGCAGAATGTGTAGAAGCTGCTTATCATAAAGAAGATTAATATTAAAAATATATTAAGGTAAAAGCGTTACTCAATCTCATGAGTAACGCTTTTACTGTTTGAAGATTTTTCATTGAAAATCTCAATAGCTCTTTCATATATTTCTTTATCAACACAAAATCTTTCTGTTATCCAATAATTAAGTTCAGAAGATGTAATGATTTGTTCTCTTTTCTTACCTTGGAAATATTGTTTTAAAACATTATCATTTATAGAAGTCGGAATGCCATCGATATAACCGAAAATCTGAATTTTAGCACTACCATACCCAGTTAATATATTTTTATAGATGTAAAATAACACACCTTCCTTATTGAAGGTGTGCTATTTATATAACCCGGTTGTATACATCTCCGTTAACGTATACACAATTTCCTCTAAGTTAATCTTTTTGTCATTTTGCGTAATAGTCCAAAGAAACGATTCATTCATCGAGAACCAACCGCGTGCTACAATCTCTTTATTTAAATTAGGTTGTGCTAATCCACTTTCTTGAGAGTAAGTAATATCCTGTTTAATGCTTGTTATAAAACGTTCCCGAATCTCATCCCATTTTTGCCGTATTTCTCTTGATAATCCTATCGCTTCCTCTACAACTTGCAAAATAGCGCGTTCTTCATTTGCTAATTGCAGGAATGCTCTAACTTGATTTTGGATCATTATACGTGCTTCCTCTTTTGTTTGTGGAGAAAAAGAGCGTTCAGCGATATTATAAAAACGATTCATAACATCTTCCATTAAACTAATTAGGAGATCATCTTTGTTTTTGAAGTATACATATGCTGTTCCGTAACCAGTTTCTGCATGTTTAATAATTTGTGTAATTGTCGTTTTTTGAAATCCATTATTTATAAAAATAGTGTAACCAGAGTGTAATAGTTTCTTCTTCGTTTCTAAGGAGCGGTGTTTTCTTGATGAAAGAGTAGAGTTTTTCAAAGAATCACCTCTTTATACTGAAATATCTGAAAATATAACTGTATTGTAAAAGAAGTTCATATATAAAGTCAACTGACATAATATCATTGACGTTGTATCAATTAAGGTGATATATTTCAACTAGTTAGAATAAAAAGAAAATTAAGAAAAGGTGACACCATGTATAAAGAACCATTTCAACCAACTTATGAGTATGCGCTTGAATGTGATAAACATGATGAACTGAAAGATTTTCAAACTGAATTCTATAAAAAAGAAGGTACTATATATTTAGATGGAAACTCATTAGGGCTACTTTCAAAAAGAGCAGAGAAATCATTACTTACGTTGCTAGATTCGTGGAAAGAGTATGGCATTGACGGCTGGACAGAAGGTGAGCACCCGTGGTTTTTCCTTTCAGAGAAATTAGGTAAACTTACAGCCCCTCTTATTGGTGCTTTACCGGAAGAAACTATTGTAACCGGTTCTACAACTACAAATATACACCAAGTTATTGCGACGTTTTACGAACCAAAAGGAATACGTACAAAAATACTTGCGGATGAATTAACTTTCCCATCAGATATTTATGCACTTCAAAGTCAAATTCGTTTAAAAGGATTAGATCCAGAGGAGCATTTAGTAAGAGTGAAAAGCCGAGATGGTAGAACACTTTCTGAAGAAGATATTATCCATGCGATGGAAGATGATATCGCTTTAATTTTATTACCTTCTGTTTTATATAGAAGTGGTCAAATTCTTGATATGAAACGTTTAACAACGGAAGCTCATAAACGCGGCATTCACATTGGATTTGATTTATGCCATTCAATAGGATCTATTCCGCATCATTTCAAAGATTGGGATGTCGATTTTGCTGTTTGGTGCAATTATAAATATTTAAATGCAGGACCGGGTAGTGTTGCAGGCCTTTATGTAAATAGTAAACAATTTAATAGACTGCCAGGATTGTCTGGATGGTTTAGTTCTAGAAAAGATAAACAGTTTGATATGGAGCATACATTAACAGCTGCTGATCATGCAGGTGCTTATCAAATTGGTACACCGCACGTATTAAGTACAGCACCATTAATTGGTTCACTTGAAATTTTCAAAGATGCTGGTATTGAACGTTTACGTGAGAAATCTTTACATATTACGAGATACATGCTGAATTTAATTGGACATGAATTAAAAGATTTCGAATTTACAATTGGAAATCCATTAGAGGATGAAAAACGAGGCGGGCACATTTATTTAGAGCATGCAGAAGCAGCACGTATATGTAAAGCACTAAAAGCAAATGGAGTAATCCCAGATTTTAGAGCGCCAAATGGGGTGAGACTTGCGCCGGTCGCTTTATATAACACATACGAAGAAGTGTGGAAATCTGTACAAAAATTAAAGAAAATTATGAAAAATGAAGAGTATAAGCAGTTTGAAAATAAGCGAGAGGTTGTGGCATAAATATGAAAACATCAGAGTGGATTGATATTTCACAACCGCTAAATAATAATATTGCAACGTGGCCAGGAGACACACCGTTCTCGTATGAAGTTTCATGGTCAAAAGAAGAAAGTGGCTCAGTAAATGTCGGAAAGTTAACGATGAGTATTCATACAGGCACTCATATTGATGCACCATTTCATTTTGATAATGATGGAAAGAAAGTATTGGATTTAGATGTTCAAGTTTATGTTGGCCCAGCACGGATTATTGACGTTTCTAATCTTGAAAGCATCGGGAAAAAGGAATTAGAAAGCTTTCATTTAGAAGGTGTAGAACGATTATTATTACGTACATCTTCACATGGAAAAGCTGAAGAATTTCCAGAGGTGATCCCTCATTTACGTGCAGACATAGCGTCGTTTCTTTCAGAGAAAGGTATTCGTTTAATCGGAGTAGATGTACCATCAGTTGATCCGCTAGATGATAAAGAATTAGCAGCGCATCATCAATTATTTAAACATGGAATTCATATTTTAGAAAATGTCGTACTAGATCATGTAGCAGACGGTGATTATGAACTTATTGCATTACCACTTGCATTAACTGATGCAGATGGAAGTCCAGTTCGAGCCGTTATTAGACCAATATAAGTAGAATCATATAAAAGGGGCGTTTGGCCATGCCCATCAACTTAAGAGTGAGCACAACCTGAGCTTTCGACTCATCGGATCAAAACATTCCTAAAATAAAAGCATACTCTTAAAAATAAGCATCTCAAATAAACCCTAA